>CAZTEE010000078.1:4181-7912 GCA_964611775.1 uncultured Phycisphaeraceae bacterium
GAAGTCGGCGTGGCCGGGGGTGTCGATGATGTTGATGCGGTGGAGAGGTTCATCCACGGGCGGGACGCCCGTGCCGCTGGGATCGTCGTGCAGCGTCGTGCGCTGGTAATCGACGGCGCAGTTTTTCGAAAGTATCGTGATCCCCCGCTCGCGTTCGAGGGGGTTAGAGTCCATTATGAGGTTGTGCTGCCCGCCGGCGAGTTTGTCGAGTTCGCCCGCGCGGAACATGCCGGACTGCATGAGCAGATGGTCGACGAGGGTGGTCTTGCCGTGGTCGACGTGCGCTATGATGGCGACATTTCTGATTGATTCGTGGGGCATGGCGGTAGTGGCTCGTCGGTCGGCGCAGCGGCGGATCATAGCGACCGGGCGACCCGGGGCGTTCCGGCTTCAACGCCCGTCCGACAGCCGGAGCACGAAACGGCCGATCAGCAGCCCGTCCCGGACGACGGATTCCCCGGCGACATCCTCCAGAAGCGTCAGCGCGGAGAAGATCGGCGGCTCATCCGGCAAGCCCGGCTCCACGCGGAGCAGCCCCACGCGTCGGGCGACCTGGAGTATAGGCGACGGCTCGGCCCGAAAATGCGCGACGGCTCCGTCGGCGTGGCCGGCGTTCGGACTTGCCAGCACGCCGACGATACGGTCGTGCAGTCTTTCGTCTGTGCTGAGCACGAGCCAGCCACGCGCGGCGCCCGGATCGTCCTGAACTGGATTCGCCGGATATGACCACACCAGCGGCAAAGTGTCCGTTGCCAGCCCCGCGTCGATGAACCCCCGTGCGATTGGGTCGGGGTTATCCCGGAACGCAGCGTCGAGCCGACGGCGTGTCGCCGGGAACATCCCGTCGAGCGTGCGGAAGTCCGAGCCCGGTGGGGCGACGCTCGACGCGAAGCCCGCGATCAATGCATCCCCCCCACGCGCCAGCGCCGCGGTGTCCGCGGATTCGATGATGACGCCCAGCCCGAGTCGGTTCTCGATGCGAGTGAGGATCAACCCGGCGCCGCCGCGTATCGGGAGGAGGAGGTCGGAGATATTCAGCCCCACACCGCTGAGCAACCCGGCCAGAGGAAACGGTGAAAGGTCGATCGGTTCGAGCACCGCGAAGATCGCCCCTTCCGACAGCGAACGCCACTGATCATGCGACAATCGGGTTGCGCGAGTCTGATGCTCCCCTAACTGGGACACGGCGTCGGCGATGATGCTCATCCCCTCAACGCGGAACTCCGCACCGATCCATGAAGCCTGGGCTACCTCATCTCCGTCGTCGCGGACAGAGCGGACATAGACAAACGCGTTCCCCACACCGGGCAGCGCTCGCCGTGCGATGTCGAATCCGATGTGCGTCCGGAGCGACCGCTCCCGAGCATTATCAAGCCTTCGCACAATATCTTGAAATAGTGATTCCGAAGACGATGGCGCGAACACCAGCGTTGAACGGTTGCCCGCTGTCCGCGCCGAGATCCGGAACCGCCCGCCCTCGATCTCCGCAACGGGCCGCCCGGCCTTGATTGACGACGGCTTAGCGCCGAGCCTCGACAGCAGCCGGGCGGCTCGCGTGCCTTCCACGCGGCTGACCAGGGCCCACTCGGTAACTTCGTCCCGGCGGCGGAGCATGAAGGCCGCCTCTTCGCCGAGGATCGCGTCGAACGCGTCGCTGGTGGAGAGTTCCAGCCCCTCAGCCAGCCCCCCCCAGGCGCCTGACTCCGCCGTCATCGGGAGCATCCGATTTATAAATAACTCGAGCGCCGGTCCGGCCTCTCCCCGGCGGACTTCACCGGCGCCTCGCACCCCGACGAATACGTCCGTGTCCCCCGGCGCCAGTGCGGCCATCCCGACCCATGCCCGGTCCAGATCTCCGGCTCGAGCAATATCGACACAACCCAGCATGCACACAATGATTGCCGCGACGACAACATCAACCCACGGTCGAGAAACAAAGTTTTTAGTCACTTGATGACCGTTCCGGGGAGCGGGGTTGTTCGCCATCGGATGCTCCGGCTGTTCACCAGCCACCGACGGCGGGCTCCTTGTCCGACTCGGTCGCGGGGCGCCGTGCTGCTGCCGTCAGCGGCTGAGAAGCAACCGCGACCGCCCCGATCCGCTGGGTGACGCTCAACGGCCTCGCCGCCCCGTCGCACGATGTCACGAATCGGAGCGTGACAACATCCGCGCCGTTTGCGCGCTCGCCGGTCTTCACGCCGTCAGTATCTGCACCCACCGGTGTCAGGCCGGGCGGCGCCACCAGTGCCGCACGCATGGAGCGGACATCCAGCACCCGCGCGGTTGTGACACCCGCACTGCTGAACAGCGCGCGTTGCCCCTCCCCGCCCGCGGACTCACCCCAACCGAAGGCGCGTCGCAGCCCTGCAACATTACAATCAGCATCCGACGCGGCGCACTCCGTTACGGCGGCGATCGGAGTCGCCGGACTCCCGAAAACCGCGTCCGCGGGCGACCATCGCTTCGCCGCAAGCCCGACGCCCAGTCCCAGCAGCAGCAGGGCCGCCAGCGTCAGTCGCCCGACAGAAACAAGCCGCTGCACGCCCGCTCCGAGCCAACCGCGCCTTCGCCCGACTTCTCCGAGGATGGACGCCGACAGGTCGGGCGAGCGCACCGGCGCCCGCAGCCCCTCCAGCGCACGATCCAGATCACTGAACGCCGCGTTGGTTTTGGGATCCGACGCCACCAGCCGCGCGAGCCGGGATTTCCCCGCGGCACAGATCGTTCTGTTGAAGTACGCATCCAGCAGCGAGTCCGCGCCCACCGCGCCAACGCCGTCGGCATCGTCACGCCCGGATGAGCCCGCCATGGCCTCAGGTTCCTTTTTCAACTCCACACCTCGTCCACGGCAGACCGGCTCCGCTCGCAGGCATTGATCGCTCGGCGGAGCCGCTGACGACCCCGGTGCAGATGGCTCTTGACCGTCCCTTCAGGCATCTCCAGATGCGCCGCTATCAGCGCGATACTCCAACCCTGCTGATGGAAGAGCAGCACGACCTCTCGCTGCACCTCGGTCAGGCATTCCAGAGCCTTCTCGATCGCCTCACCCGCGTTGACACGCACCTCACCGCTGATCGCCGACGCCGTTGCCCGGCTTTCATCACCGCTCCCGCGAGCGTCCGAACTCGCCCACGCGCCAACCATCTCGCTGTCATACCGCGGCTTGTGCTTCTGACACGCATTCACGTACAGACGCTTAGCGATCGTGAATAGCCAGGTGCTGAACCGGTAACGCGGGTCGAAACGGTCCAGATGCGTCAGCACACGAACAAACGCGTCCTGCACAACGTCCTCCGCAACATCAGGGCGACCAGACAGCCTCAGCATGTACGCGTACAGCGAGCCTTGATGGGCCCGCACCAGCCGTTCAGCCGCAGCACGGTCTCCCGCTGCAGCCTTCTCGATCAGACGTTGCTCCGCAGATCGGGTCATCTTCACCTCGCACACTCCTACCACCACGCCCAAGCCCGGCTGCAATACCGCACTATACCCGAATCACGAGCCTTCAGAGCCGAAACTCCGGACTTCGCCGCATGACGCCCACAACACCCACAGCCCCCATAACTCCCAAAGCCACAGCGGCACGGATGTCAATCCCGTGCCACTGGGAGGATCTATGAAAACCGGCCGGGCGTGGGGACGCTCGGCCGGTGGGAAACTCGGATTCAGATCGGGGCACGATCAGATTACGGCGTGACTTCGTGGGCGAGCAGGCCGGTCTGCTCGTTGAA
>CAZTEE010000079.1:0-7818 GCA_964611775.1 uncultured Phycisphaeraceae bacterium
GGGCACGTCACGATCAGCAGCGCGATGGTGTGCCCGACCGCGGCGTCCGGGTCGCGCCCCCACCACAGCGCGAGGGTCGCCGCCGCGAGCGTTAGGACCGCGGCGAGGAACCAGCCGCTGAATCGATCGACGAGCGCCGTGACGCGCGAACCCGCCGACGCCGCCGCTTCTACCTCGCGCATGATGCGCCCGAGCCGGGTCGCGTCTCCTACAGCTTCGGCACGCACGCGCACCGGCGCCGATACATTCACCGCGCCCGCGCTGACGGCATCGCCCGGCGTTCGTCGGATCGGACGCGATTCGCCGGTGATTACTGCGTTTTCGATGTCGGTCTCGCCGTGCACGATCACGCCGTCGACCGGGATCGTGCCCCCCGCGCGGACGAGAACGATCATGCCGGGCACGACCGCTTCGATGGGCGCGTCGCGTTCGTCCTCGCCGACAATCAGCGTCACCGTCGCGGGGGTCAGCGTGTAGAGCCGATCGACGCGCTCAACGGCTCGGCGCTGCTGTGATCTCTGCAAGCCCCGACCGACCAGCAGCAGGAACACCAGCATCGCGATCGAATCAAAGTAAATCTCTCCCGCACCGCGGATAACATTAATTGCCCCCGCCGCCCCTCCGAGCGCCAGCGCGATCGAGATCGGCGCGTCTAGGCTCCATGCGCGCACGCGGGCCGCGGCGATCGCGTTGCGGAAGAAAACCGACCCGGGCCACACCAGCGCCAGCCCGCCCAGCGCCGCGCTCGTCCATCGGAACAGCGTTTCAATCGGCGCGTCGATCACATCGAGCAGCCCGCTGTAGAGCGCCACCGCGAGCAGCATCACGTTCCCCGCGAGCGCCCCGGCGACGGCGATTCGCACCAGATATCGGCGGTCCTCGCGCGTGCGACTGGCCCGCGCGTCCGCGCCACGCGCAGGGTTCGGCGGGTACCCGAGGCGGTCCAGATCGCGCGCGATCTCCGAGAGCCCCGCTGCCGACCCGTCCCACACGACGCGCACGATAGAACGCGCCAGATCAAGCCGGGCGCTGACGACGCCCGCGCGGATCTCGGGCAGTTTCTCGACCAGCCACACGCACGCGGCGCAGTGAACACCATCGAGATAAAACTCGATCTCGCGCAGCCCGTCGCGGCGGATCGTGCTGTGCGCATCTAAGAATTCCGGCGCGTCGAACGCGTCGAACCGCGCGCCTGTCGAACGGGCTTTCGCGGGCGCTTCGTCGAACGCGTCGCGCAGCGCGTAATAACGATCAAGCCCGCACGAGCGAATCACCGCGTAGACGGTCCGGCACGCCTCGCAACAGAACTGTTCCGCTACGCCAGGCTCGACAAGCCCCGCCGGGACGGGCAGCGTGCAATGCGCGCACGCGACGGCGCCGGCTCCGACGCCTCGCACATCACCGGTTCGTGCCACGACGCCGGTCACCGCGACAATCCTCGAGCCTCGGCCGCCTCGGCTGGCGCGCAGATAGTGCGATCGTGATCGCCGAGCGTCCGAACGTGCGTCGCGGCGTCGTCGAGCGACGCATGACGAATCTCTGCGGTTGTGTCGAGTCTCGCGGGCATGCCCGAGCGCCAGACGATCGTGCCGAGCGCGACGACCGTGACGAGCGCGGGCATGAGGATGGGAGTCGCACGCCCGATCGGGCCGGCGATCGCGCGAGCCGAAGCCCCGACCGCGATGAGCATCGGCAACGTCCCCGCCCAGAACGCCGCCATCACGACGGCAGCGACGATCGGATCCGCCGTCCCCGCCGCGGTCGCGACGAACGCGTATAGCCAGCCGCAGGGTAGTAATGTTGTCAGCAGCCCGATGACCGCGGCTCGAGTGATCGGCGGGAGGTTCATCGCCCGCCGGTGCCCGGCGCCGAGCAATCGCTGCATGACCATCGGCGGCCGGACGCGGCCGATCTTCACGCCGAGCGCCCGCAGCATCCAGAACACGCCGAACGTCGCGACGGTCGCCGCCGCGAGCGCCCCCGCGATTCGCTGCACACCGACGACCGACCCGCCGAGATCTACGGCGCTCCCGAGCAGCCCCGCCAGCGCCCCGAGCATCGTGTATGTAACTAGTCGTCCGCCGTGGTACGCGGCGTGGAGCGTCGCGCGCGCCGGAGCACGTACACCATCCGATGTCGGCGTCACCGCGAACGCGACGAAGGCGCCGCACATACCCGCGCAGTGCAGGCTGCCCAGCACGCTCGCGAGAAACACGCTGACGACAAGCGGGATCATTGTGTAGATTCGCAGCCGAACATAATTACTTCGTGCTCAGAAGCCATACCTGCCGGCGTGCGATGAACGCGTCGGCGCCGAGTCGCGCGTCGAGTTCGACCTCCCAAAGTCCGGCACGGTCGGCGCGCACAGCCCCGACGTACACCCCGGCGCCGATATGTTCGAGCGTCGCCGCGGTCCGGTCACCGCTCCGCGCCGGGTGGTACACCACGGCATCAACACGGGCGCCCGTGATCGGCGCACCGTCAGCGTCGTGAAGCGTCACACGGAGATCGCGCGTCGAAGGCGGCGTGGCGTTCTCCGTTGTAGCGGCAAACTCGATCGTCGCGGACCATCCGAGCGCGTCGCTCGCGTGCTGCGAAGCCCGAGCCGCGCTCTGCGTCGCGGCGTCGTCACGGTAACCCGGCACGATCGCGAACGACGGGTCGGACGCGGCGATCATCGCCGTAACCGCCATCGCGCCGACGCTCGAACCCAGCAGCAGCACGACGAGACCCGGCCAGAATACGTGCGGCGGGACGAGCGCCCGCCGCGGCGTCGATCCGTTCTTATGTTCCGGCATCGGTCTTCTCCTCAGATGTTCGCGCCGGCCCCCACGGGCCGAGCAGTCGGAATCGGCGTTCGGTCGCGAAGCCGGCGTCGGTCTCAACGCGGAGCGTCGCGTCGCGGTGGCCGTTGACGAACGAGCCGGCGGGGATGATCGCGGTGACGGGGACCGCGCGCACGTCGCCCGGCTCGACGGTGATCGGGAACGCCTCGGTCTCGAGCCGGGCGCCTTCGACTTCGAGGATCGTCGCGGCGTATGTCGCGGCGTCGGGCGACTGATTCCGGATCTTGATTATAAGTTGATTGCTGACCGTCCCGTCGGGAAGCGTCGCGAACGGGATGCCCGGGCTGCGCGTGAGCGACACGAGGGCCGCGGGACGATCGGTCACGGTGAGCGTCAAGCCGGTCAGGACTGCAACAAGCAGCACGGGGTAGATCAGCACGCGCGGGCGGAGCAATGTGAACCTGCCGCGTTCGACGGCTTCCTGGCTGCTGTATCGGATCAGGCCGCGGGGCTTGCCGATCTTGTCCATCACCGTGTCGCAGGCGTCGATGCACTGCGCACAGCCGACACATTCCATTTGCAATCCCTCGCGGATGTCGATGCCGGTCGGGCATGTCCGGACGCACATGCCGCAGTCGATGCAGTCACCCCGTTCGGGCGTGACGGGGAGCGCGACGTCGCCGGTCTTCGCGTTGCGTGACAGTCTGCCGCGCGGCTCGCCGCGTTTTTCATCGTAAGTAATTATGAGCGAGTGCCGATCGAGCATCACCGACTGGAACCGGCCGTACGGGCACGCGATCAGGCATGTCTGCTCGCGGAAGAACGCGAAGTCGAACATCATCAGGCCGGTGACGGAAGCCATGACTATAAACGCCGTCGGGTGCTCGGTCGGCGGCGTCGTCACCCACCGCGCCAGCCGATCTACACCCACAAAGTACGCCAGGAACGTGTGCGCGAGGAACATGGAGACGAGCAGGTACGTCGCATACTTGGCGGGTTTTCGCCATGCGCCGGTTTTTTTCTTGCGTCCGGGCCTGCCGTCGAAGAAGCGTTCGATCGGTCGGTATAGGAACTCGAGGTAGACGGTCTGCGGGCATCCCCAGCCGCACCAGACACGCCCGAAGAGCGCGGTGACGAGGAACACGGCGACGAATACGCTGACGATCAGCAGTGCGAGCGGAAGTGTGTCCGTCGGGTAGAACATGATCCCGAGTAACGTGAACTCTCGCGCGGCGATGTCGAGGAGGATCGGGGGCCTGCCGTTGATCTTCAGGTACGGCAGCACCGTGAAGATCGCTATGAGCGCGTACGCGACTGTCCGCCGCCGGGCGAGGAAGCGCCCGGGCGAGAGCCAGGGCCGGAGCCACCGCCTGCTCCCGTCCGCGTTGAGCGTCGAGAGCACGCTGTCGTCATGCTCGGCTGCTGGTTTCATGGCTCATTATTCACCGCAGAGGCGGCTGCTTCGTTGCTCATTATTCACCGCAGAGGCGCGGAGGGCGCAGAGTCGGGAGCAGGGAATGAGTAAGTGATGAATCAGGTTCATGTCTGGCTGGTTTGTGTGCGGCGAGGTGCGCAGTCCTCAGCGCCCAACAATTCTCCCACTCTCTCCCCCTTTGCGCTCGCGGCGTCTCTGCGGTGAACCCGACTCGTGGTGAAACCGTTTCATTTCCAAGGCGGGAGGACATCGCCTTCCGGGCCGCGGGGGCCGGGGATGTTCTTGCCGCGCATTTCGGCTACGTAGGCGGCTAGAAGGACGATCTCGTTGGGGTGCAGGCGGTTCCCCCAGCCGGGCATCGCGCCGCCCGCGGCTCCCGCGTCGATCACGTCGATCACGCCCACGATGTCGGTCACGTTTTTGTAATGATCGTCGGTGAGGTTCGGTCCGACGAGTCCCTGCCCCTGGGCGCCGTGGCACGACACGCAGTTGGTGGCGAACAGTCCCTCGGCGACGGGCATCCACTGCGGATCGCCCATGAGCGAGAGCACGGTTTGCTCGTCGCGACCGAGCACGCCGATCTCGGCGAAGAGCGCCTGGAACTCCGCTGTCTGGGCGGCGGCGAGCCGGCTCTGCGGCGTCGTCGCCATCGGGCTGAAGGTATAGAACACGAAGTAAAAAACCGAGAACAGCACCGACCCGAGAAAAATCACGTGCCACCATCCGGGGGTCGGGTTGTCGTACTCGACAATGCCGTCGTACTCGTGCCCGGTGAGGTGGCCGCCGCCGGGCATGACGGGTGTGTCGCGCTGACCATCGTGTGTGTGCTCGCTCATCGGGCGGCGCCTCCTTCGGCGGCGGGGTTGTCGTCCAGCGGCAGCCGGGCCGCGTCGTCGAACTCGCGCCTCGGCGTCAGAGCGATCTTCACGATTATCGCTGCGAACGCGAGCAGGAAGAGCACCAGCCCGATCTCGGCGTACGACGCCAGATCGAATGAACTCATTAGTTCCGACATGCTCACGGCGTGGCTCCCTCCCCGTCTTCGCCGGGCGCGGGCTTGTTGATGTCCGTCCCGAGACGCTGGAGGTAGGCGATCAGCGCGACGACCTCCTTGTCCGCAAGCCCCGGGCGCCCGCCCGCGGCTTCGATGTCCGCTGCGATTCGTGCCGCCTGCACGCGCGCCATCTCGGGGGCGTTGAGCACGGCTTCGCCGTAGGGCACGCCGAGCATCGCCATCGCGTCCACTCGCGCCTGGATCTCTTTGAAGTTGATCGTCTTCTCGAAGAGGTGCGGGTACACCGGCATGATCGAGCCGGGGACGACCTGCGTCGGGTTCTCGAAGTGCGCCGCGTGCCAGGCGGCGTTGGGGTTCGATTGCCCGACGCGCGCGAGGTCCGGGCCGATCCGCCGCGAACCCCACTGGAACGGGCGGTCGTAGATGGATTCGCCGGGCTTGGAGAACTCGCCGTAGCGCTTCACCTCGGCGAAGATCGGGCGGATCATCTGCGAGTGGCAGTTGTAACAACCCTCGGCGATGTAGATATCACGCCCGGCGAGTTCCAGCGGCGTGTAGGGCTGGACGCTGGCGATCGTCGGGACGACCGAGCGGATGGTGAACATGGGGATGGCTTCGAAGAGAGACGCCGCCACGACCGCGACGATCACCAGCAGGGTGAACTTCAGCGGCATGCGTTCGAGCCGGCGGTGCCACCAGCCCTGGAGGAACATCACATCGATCTTCTTGCCGAACTCGACGTTCGCTCCGAGGCGTGTCGTGGGCAGGGCGGGGTCGTGGAAGTGTTTGTCGAGCGGCGCCGCGACGTGCTCGACTTCTTCATAGGTCGCGGGCCGGGAGCGCCAGGTCATGTAGCAATTCCATATGCCCAGCAGGACCGCGGCGAGGTACATGGTCCCGCCGACGGCGCGGATCCAGTAGAACGGGATCAGCCGGGTGACGGTCTCGATGAACTGCGGGTACGCGAGGCGCCCGGTCTCGTCGAAGGCGCGCCACATCAGCCCTTGCGTGACGCCCGCGGTGTAGATGGATATCACGTAGAGCAGGATGCCGACGGTCCCGACCCAGAAGTGGGTGTTGGCGAGGCGCACGCTGTAGAGCCGGGTCTGGAAGATTCGGGGCGCAAGCCAGTAGATCATGCCGAAGGTCATGAACCCGTTCCACCCGAGGGTGCCGGAGTGGACGTGGGCGATGGTCCAGTCGGTGTAGTGCGAGAGGGCGTTGACGGTTTTGACGGAGAGCATGGGTCCTTCGAAGGTCGCCATGCCGTAGAAGGTGATGCCGACGACGAAGAACTTGAGTACGGGGTCGGTTGCGACCTTGTGCCAGGCGCCCCGGAGCGTGAGCAGGCCGTTGATCATCCCGCCCCAGGACGGCATCCAGAGCATCACCGAGAAGATCATCCCGAGCGTCGAGGCCCACTGCGCGAGCGCCGTGTAATGCAGGTGGTGCGGGCCGGCCCAGATATAAAGGAATACGATCGACCAGAAGTGGACGATGCTCAGGCGGTACGAGAACACCGGGCGTTCCGCCGCCTTGGGCAGGAAGTAGTACATCAGCCCGAGGAACGGCGTCGTAAGGAAGAAAGCCACGGCGTTGTGCCCGTACCACCACTGCACAAAGGCGTCCTGCACACCCGAATAGATCGGGTACGACTTCATAAGGTTCGAGAACGACGACACCTCGCCGGTCTTGACGAACTCGACCACGCCGACGGGGATCCAGAGGTTGTTGAATACGTGGAGGATCGCGACGGTGACGATCGTCGCGATATAGAACCACAGCGCGACGTACAGGTGCCGTTCCCGGCGGCGGGCGAGCGTCCCGAAGAAGTTCACGCCGAAGAACCCGACCCATACCACCGCGATCGCGATGTCGATCGGCCACTCGAGCTCGGCGTACTCCTTGCCCTGCGTGAAGCCGAACGGGAGCGTCAGCGCGGCGGAGACGATGATCGCCTGCCAGCCCCAGAAGTGGAGGCGGCTCAGCCGATCGCTGAACATGCGGGCCTTGCACAGCCGCTGAGTCGAGTAGTAGACGGCGGCGAAGATGGCGTTCCCGCCGAAGGCGAAGATCGCGGCGTTGGTGTGCAGCGGCCGCAGACGCCCGAACGTAAGCCACTCTAGGCCGAAACTAAGTTGCGGGAGCGCCATCTGGAACGCGATGAACACGCCGACGAGCATCGACACGGCGCCCCAGAGCAGCGTCGCGCCCACGAACATGCGGACGGTGCGGTCGTCGTAGACGAAGCGCTCGAGTCTCCCGCCGCCGGGCGCCGGCGTCGCGGAGCTATCAAGTTCCGATGCCATCTTCGATGAACCCCTGTCAGGATTGCCGGGCCTCACCGCCCGGCCGGATCGGTCGGATCCGTCGTCGTTCATTCTGACGCCGCGGCACGGTCGTGCGTTTCGGCGTTGCAGGAATTATTCCCGTCTCGCCGAATCTCGACCGCGCCGCGGCCGTGATTCTCAAGTATTTTCGGACCGCACGCCGTGGGGCGATCAGAACATCAGCTGGAACTGGAGCCGAACCGCGACCTGACCATCCTCTGCCGAGGGGAGAAGCCCGATGCGGTTGGTCGC
>CAZTEE010000080.1:0-7760 GCA_964611775.1 uncultured Phycisphaeraceae bacterium
ACCGCGCGCTCGAACTCAAACTCTTCGAGGACCAGCGCGACACAATTAAACTAAAGAACCTCGTGTCGAGCGTCGTCGACGACGAAACGCAGAAGAAGATCGACGTGGTCAAGCAACGGCTCATCAAGAACTTCGGCTACAACGACAACTCCGCGACCGACGTGCTCAACTACGTCGCGTCCATCTTCGCCCGCGGCGACAGCAAGGGCGACTGACCCGGCCTGATAGTAACAATGACAGAAGAGCACGCTCTCCCGCGGATCGCCGCCTTGCCGGGACAGGACAAGGACAAATAAGAAAAGGGGACAGTCCCTGTTTTACTCCGTTTTCTTCGGCCGCCCCGGCCCGCGCAGGCTCATGCCGAGCCGATCTGCGGTCCGCTCTGACCAATCGGTCGCGCCATACGGTCGGCCCTTCGCCACGCTGTAGCGCAGCGCATCAAGCTCGGCCTGCGTCTGCGCCCGGTTCACTATCGCTAGCCAGTTCCGCGGACGCGGCGCCGGGCCGTCGGCCAGCAGCGATTGCAAGGCTTGCTCTTCCTTTTCCATCCCACCCGACTGCCGCCGCAGCCACAGCGATCCCCAACGCCAAAGTTCCGCCCGCTGCACCAGATTCGCCCGCAGCGCGTTGCGTTCCACATACCGCTGCACCGTCAATAGATGCTGATCTTCCTGGATCGGAAAGCTCTTGAACCGCCCCTGATAGATCGGCCCGCCCCCGGACGTATGCCGATGCGCATGATGGCGTCGAACGTGTGTCGTGCCGAGCCATCGCATCAGCTCCGACAGCACACCGTCCGCGCCTCGGCGGGGCCAGAACACCAGGTGCCAGTGATTGGGCATCAGGCAATAGGATAAAAGCCTCGCCTGCGGATAGCGTTCCAAGCCCGCGACGAGCACACGCACATAGGCCAGGCAATCCCCCTCATCGTCAAACAGTTGCATCCGCCCAACGGCGCGGTTCAGGACGTGGTAGCAGTATCCGCCGGGCGTATATCGGGCGCGTCGAGGCATCGGCACAGTCTAGCATGAATTAACGGGGACTGTCCCTTTTTTCCCCCTGAATTAACGGGGACTGTCCCTTTTTTCCCCCCTTTTTCCCCCGGGCGACACATGCCGTCATGTTTATTGGGGCGCGGAGCGGTTGTATAGAACAATTATCAGAAATCACAGAATGCCCCCGACGGGCCGCGCGTCCGTGGATTTGTTCGGTGTCTGGGCGGATAGCATTCTAAATGTTAGATCAGCGGCGCGCGGGGTCGAGGTCGCCGTGTGGAACCCGACGGAGGACCGGCGCCGGTGGGACGGGCGTCTCGCCCGTCTTCCTTGCATATACCCTGATCTTCGCTGCGTTCAGGCCGTGCGTCGGCATGACAACCAGCCGGGCGCACTATCGGGAGCTCGCGCCCGGGGCTGCGAGCGAGATAAGAAGTTCGAGCGGCGTGGCGTCCGGCGCGGCAAAAACTTTCTCCGCCGAGGACGCGCCGGTTGTTAGTTCCATATCACGCCGCGGGGCGCCGAGGCGGCGCGCGATCAGCGCGTGGATCGCGTCGTTTGCTCTGCCCGCCTCGGGAGGGGCGGCGATTCTTATCTTCAGATGGTCGCCCAGCGTCCCGGCGATCTCGTCGCGCGACGCGCCCGGGACGGCTTTCACCCGGATCATCCACCGGCCACCCGGCCCGCGCGACAGCCATGCGGGCAGCGACGCACCGGCCTCCGACGCCGGGTCGGGCGGGAGCCCGGCGGGTGGTTTGTCGCGGGGTTTCCGTGGGCGGGTCATGCGGGGGCGTTTCGGGCGGGTTTTCTGGGACGTTGCTAGGGAAGTGCAGGATATTCGGATTGTTCCGACGCCGCGGCGCGTGTACGCTGATGGTCGGTGAGAACGCATGGCACGCAGCGGGAAAACCCGGTCGGCAGTTCTGCGTCTGGCGCGGACGGCGGCGATCGTTGTGGCGATCGCCGCGCACGGGGCCGACGCGATCGCGGCGCCGACGCTTACCGCCGAGCGGACTCTTCTCCTTTATAACTCCTTGAACGAAGAATCGCGGCGTGTGCGCGATCTATACGTCGAAGCCCGCCCGGGTGTGCTCGAGTTCGATCTCGCTGACGCGACGCTCGACCCGGCCCGACGTGCCGCCGCGGGCGAGATCACACGCGAAGAGTTCGAGACACGAGTCCGCGCGCCGCTGCGCGCGTTCCTCGACCGCCGGGACGACGACGGCGTGCGCCTGGCCGAGCGCGTGATCGCGATCGCGACAACCCGCGGGCTGCCCGCGAGGATCGCCGGCGAAGACGAGTTCACGCTGCATTCCTCGTACGCGAGCGTCGAGAGCGAACTTGCGCTTCTTTACCAGGACTGGTCGGCGGTCGAGTCTGACGCGCCGTTCGACGCGGCGGGCGCCGGAGCCGTGCGCAATCCTTATTACGGCAGGCGCGGCGAGCCGATCGCGGCGTTCGATCGAACGTCGGTAGACGTGACGCGCGTGAAGCGGCTTGTCGGAGCCGCGGCGTGGGATACGGACGGCCTGAAGCCGGGCGGCATATACCTGGTGTGCCGGCTGGATTCGGCGCCCGGCGGCGGGCGCGACGCGGTCGGGAACATCGCGCGCCTTATAGAACGTTCTCAGGATCTTTCATTCACAGCCGGCGAGGTCCGGGCCACGCTCGACGGCTGGTCGCCGGCGTTCGCCGCGCTCGACGCCGACGGCGGGCTGTTCTTCCGCGACGGGAGCGACTTCGCGGCTGCGGCGGCCGTCCTCGAACGGGCCGGAGTGCCGACCACGCACGATCGTTCTTTTACATTTATTGATGGCAACGCGCTCCCCGACCCGGCGACGCCGATGATACTGCTGGGGACGTACGGCGTGAACCACGGCGCCCGCGGTCACGGGGCGACGCCGAAGCACGGGCCGTCGTATCTTAATTCGTTTGCAAATATACATCCCGCGGGCGTCTTCGTCGCGTACGAATCGTTCAACGGGCAGTCGCTCATCGACGGTCGCTCGCGCGACGGGCAGCAGCAGGCGCTGGACTTTATCGCGCTCGGCGGGTCGTTCACGGTCGCGCACGTCGCGGAGCCGTTTTCATTCGCGGTCGCGGACACCGCGCTGCTCGCTGAGAACCTGCTGCTGGGCGGGATGACGTTCGCTGAGGCTGCGTACAGCGCGATCCCGGCGCTGTCGTGGCAATCGACACCGATCGGTGATCCGCTGGCGACGGTGCGCATCGCTCGGCCGGGCGCCGAGCGCGCCGCTCGGACGCCGGCCGGCGACGGCGCGGACACACGCGCGGGTGTCGATATCCTCGGGCTGATCGCGGCGTGGGGCGAGGCCGGCGCGGGCCATCCCGCCGATCTCAACGGTGACGGCGTGGTCGACGGCGTGGACCTGATGATCCTCCTGACGCGGTGATCGGTTAGACGACCGGTGCGGCTATCGGCGCGGGCCGAGCCGCGGCCCGACGGCAGTTGATAATATGAGTTCAGTGTTTGATCCGCTTAGTGGAGGCCTCCCGCGATGCGATGCCGGACTTGCGAGTATTCGTTGTGGGGGATCCGCGAGCGGTTATGTCCCGAGTGCGGGTCGGCGTTCGCGCCGAGCGAGTATGAGTTCCGGCTGCGCGCGGTGGCGTTCGAGTGCTCGTCGTGCGGGCAGGATTACTACGGGACCGGGCCGCGCGGCGCGCTCGTCCCGGCGGCGTTCGCGTGCGTGCGTTGCGGCGAGCGATGCGCGATGGACGAGATGGTTCTGCGGCCGGCGACGGGGTTGGATGAAAAAAACACGGACATGTCCCGCCTGCGAAACCCCTGGGAGCACCGAAGGGAGATCGGCCGTGTTCGAGCCTGGCTGCGGACGGTGGGGGCAGCGATTGTTTCGCCCGCGAGGCTGATCACTCGGTCGGCGACGGACGGGTCCGTTTCCGCGTCGCTCGGGTTCGCGGTTGGCACGCTCGCGGTCACGCTCGTGCTGATGTTGTCGGTTGTTGCATTGATCATGATCGGCGTCAGCGCCGCGGCGGTAGGTCTGCCCGTCCTGCCCGGGGCTGTCGTCGTTCTGAGTGTCGGCGTGATAGGGATCCTGATGATTTTGTTGGCCTGGTCTATTGCTGCTCATGTGTTCCTCCGCGTGACCGGCGGCGCCGCGCACGGGTTCCGGCGATCGTGCCAGTGCGTGTGTTATTCATCCGGTGTAAACATGATTTCCGCGGTCCCGCTGCTGGGGTTGTATCTCGCGCCTGTCGCGTGGGCCTGGTGGGGGATCGCGGCGATGGTGATGTTCCGTCGTGGTCAGGACGTGTCGTGGGGGCGGGCGGCGGCGGCGGGACTGACCCCGCCGATCCTTGCGCTGGGCGGGGTCGCGGCGTGGATCGTGTGGTTGTATTCGTTCGCGCTCGGCGTCGGGGGGATGAACTCGTGGATCGATGTTCGCGCTGAAACCGAGGCGGTGACAACCTCGATGACCGCGGCGATGAGGGCGGGAACGCTCGGCCACGCATCGGAACTTATTTCAGACGGTGCGCTATCATCGTACGACTTCGTCATATCCGGTTCGGCTACTTCCGCCGGGGCTGTGACGATCGGCGGGGTCTCACTCGAAGATCTGTCCGGCCTGGACGCGATCGCGCAGCGGCGCCTGACCCGGGACGCGACCGCGGCTCTGCCCGATGGGGTTGTGGCGCATCGGGTCGGCGACTTCGTATTCACGCATCACGGCGTCAACTTGTCGGACGCGGCGCACGGCGGCGTGTGGATCGTGATCGCGTCGCCCGATCCCGATGTCGATCACGGCTCCGCCGAGTGGGATGCGCTCTGGGCGGGAAAGGCGGACGGGTCGGACGAAATTTTATTTAGAGAAGCAACGTCTTACATTTTTGAGGCGCAGAACGCACTGCGCGAGTCGCTCGGGCTGCCCGCGATCCCCGACCCGGCGACGGTGACGCACTCGGCGCCGGCGATTCGACCTTGACAATCGATCGGTCGCGTCAGGCGTCGTCGGGGTCGTCGTGGTCCTCGGCGTCGGCATCGTCGTTGCGGGCGGGGTCGCGGTCGCCGATGACGGCGGACCCGACGCGGACGACGTTTGCGCCGGCGGATATGGCGACCTCGTAGTCGTGGCTCATGCCCATAGAGAGGATGTTGAAGTGCCCGGGGGCGATGCCGGCGGAGCGGATTTCGTCGAAGAGTTCCCGGCAGCGGTCGAAGGTAGGTTGCGCGTCCTCGGGGTCGTCGGACAACGGCGCCATGGTCATCAGCCCGCGCAAGCGTAGGTGGACCATGCTGTCGAGTTGCTCGGCGACGTGGAGGACAGCGGGGGGCGCGACGCCTTGCTTGGAGGCTTCGCCGGAGGTGTTGACCTGGAGCAGCACATCGGCGACGTGGTCGCGGCGCATGGCGCAGGCGTGGATTTCCTCGCCGAGACGCAGGGAATCCACGGAGTGGATCAGGCGGGCGTGCTCGACGGCTTTGCGGGCTTTGTTTCGTTGGAGGCGGCCGACCATGTGCCAGCGGACTTCGGGCGGTGTTCGGAGCGGGCCTCCGGTGGAGGGATCGCGCAGGCCTCGGCTGATGCTGTGGGCGGCGGCGACGGCGGGGAGTGTACGCCGGCGGTCGAGCCATTCCTGGACCATCGCGGCGCGCTGGGACAACTGCTGGGCGCGGCTCTCGCCGAAGTCCTGGTGGCCCATCTCGATGAGTTCGAGGATCTGCTCCGGGTCGGCGTACTTGGTGACGACGACGAGGAGCACGTCGCGCTCGGATCGGCCCGAACGCTCCGCGGCGCGGGAGATCCGGCGCCTGACTTCCTGGTAGCGGTCCTTCATGGACGTGAGCGTCTGCATCTCGCCTCCGCGCGATGCGCCATCAGCGGCGCCCCACCAGCGCGATCATGCGCCGGCCCTAGCCTCACATCATACACGGTCGCCGGCCGAAGCGCCGCGGGCGGGGTGAACGCAGAGGTAGACTGAGGGCGAGGAGGGGGATCGAGTTGTGGTCAGACTCGCATGCCCGATGTGCAACGGGCGCCAATAGCGGCACGGGCGTCTCGCCCGTGCGCGTTGTCCACATCTCTTCCTCTGCGCAATCCGCGTCTCTGCGGTGAACCAGGCTTCACCCTGACCTTCGCTGCGCTCGGGTCCGGCGTCTGATGTGCACTGCTGCGGGGTGGCTCTTCTCGCAGCGGCGCGGTGCGATGCGCGACGCCCTACAGTGAGGCGGTCTAGCGGGCAGCGGGTATGACGGAGCAATGACAATGAAGAACGACCATCTTACGCCTCGGGAATCACCGATCACAGTCGGCGAGAAAGCGCCCGATTTCACGCTTTTGGACCAGATCCGGGCAGAGGTCACGCTGTCGGGCTTGCTGCGCGACTCGGCGGGTGGGGACGTGGTTCTGAGTTTTTATCCGCTCGATTTCACCAGCACGTGCACGAGCGAGATGGAGTGTTTCACGCGCGACCGGGCGAAGTTCGAGGCCGCCGGCGCGAGGGTTGTCGGCGTGTCGTGCGATTCGTTCGCATGTCACAAGGCGTTCGCGGCGGCGCACGGCTTAGAGATGACGCTGCTGGCGGACATGCACCGGCAGGTGTGCCGGGCGTACGGGTTCTACTGGCCGGAATTGAACGTCGCGAGCCGGGGGACGGTTGTGATCGGGCCGGACGGGGTTGTGAAGTGGGTGTCGGCGCGGCAGCCCGGGGAGGCGATCAATAATCAGGACGTGCTGGGGGCGGTGGGCTGAGGGGGCGGCCGCAGAGAATTATTTTATATCTACCGCTGCTTCATTGTGTGGCAGCGGCGCCGTTAGGGTGTCGGCGAGGGCATGGGCCAAGAAAGCCAGTTGCTCTCGATCATTCGATTTGGACACTTCTTTGGCTTCTTCACGGTACGCCTTGAAATCATCTATGAAGGTACTGAATTCGGCATCGCTGACATGCAACCATCGCCGAGCTAGTTCTTTGAAGGCATTAGAGTCAGAGAGCTCTTTGGCGTCCATGGATCCTGAATCGGTCGAATCGACGCCCAGCCTTAGAACTGATCGCCGGCCGCGCCCCACAGAGTGCTCATGGTCAGCGTCCTCGATACGCTTAGGTTCGCTATGCTCGACGACCGGTCGACTAAATTCCTTGCCTATGATTTTTTTCGATTCGGGGCTGCGATTAGCGAGTTTGCCCATGACGCTAGCCTTTCAATATCCTTGAAGTTTCCGGAGCAGTGTAGCGGCATGCCGTCCGGCTGGCGGGATGCTGATCACACCAGCGATGGGCGGATTTCCGGTGCTCAAGAGCATTACGGTGAATTCTGGACCTATGGCGTTCACGCAAAAATAGTAGGTTATCGCCTGGCTGTTGTCTACCCTTTTTGGGGGAATCTGCATCGAGGCTAGCAGTTGCTTACCGACGGGTATGGTTTGGGCGCCGAGTTCCTTGAGCAGATCATCGCGTGTCGCTTCGCGCTGCGAAATGCGCCGGGCTGCCAGGTCGGCGCACTGCTTGATATAGCGTGCGAACTTTCGCTCTGTGCCCCTCCCGCCGGAAGGGTTGGAAGGAATGATCCAGGCGCGACTGTGTTTCCGAACGCGTACCTGCATCTGCTGCTCCGGGTATGGTGACTAAGCCGGATCATCATGAAGTGATATGATGGATACCATACCTATGAAGAACAATCCAATCGTCCTTATCATCCGTGACGGGTGGGGGGAGAACCCGCACGCCGGGCACGACTCGTTCAACGCGGTGAAGATCGCGCGGACGCCGGTCGCCGATTGGCTC
>CAZTEE010000081.1:0-7693 GCA_964611775.1 uncultured Phycisphaeraceae bacterium
TGCCCGTGAACCTGCAATAAACCCAACTTGCGATCGCCTCAACTCGTCACGCAACTATTTAAAGCCCAGGGATCGCATCCCTGGGCTTTTTCTAGCGTCCATACCCGAGATAACAATCTTTTCCATACGAACCAAAGTGTGATCTGGACAACGGCCTGAAAATTTCGCGCGATTTTTTGATTTTTTTCTTGCGTAGCCCGCCCTCGTCCGGATACCTTCTGTCTGTCGGCTCCGTTTTCTCCCCAGCCCGCCCCCGTCGGCGGCCAACCCCGAAACGGAGATCCACAATGGCTCGCACCGCAATCCTGCCCCCCCGCACACACAGCATTCTCACGTCGGTGGTGCTGATCGTCGCGGCGTCGGCGCTCGCGCCGTCTCTCGCGCCGTCTCTCGCGTACGCGCAGCACACGCCGATGATCTCCGCTGAGCGAGTCGCGCACGGCCCCGCCCGCGCCTCGGCGTCACGGATCGCCGTGCGCGACCCGGTCAGCGGGAGAATCGTCGAATCCCTCTACTCCGACCGCACCGGGCGCCTCATCCAACGCCGGTTCTACTCCCCGCCGCCGACACCCGACCTCAACCGTGACGGCGTCGTCGACACCCGCGACCTCGCCGCCCTCACAGCCCGCCTCGGTTTGCGAGCCGCAGCCGGAGATTTCGACCCCGCCGACCTCAACTCCGACGGCGTCGTGGATTCCGCCGACCTGCTCATCCTGCTCAACTCCCTCGGCGAATCGCCCGAACCGCCGACGACCGGGCCGTGGGCCTCGCCCGTGCTCGCTGATCTTCCTTGCACCGTGATGTGCTTGAATGACTCAGGATTCGAGTTCGTCCCCTGCGAAGTCGGCTGTGAAGGCGAAGACGGACTCGGAACGGGCGGCGGCGGCGATCCCGACTGCTCCGAGCACGACAACCCCGACGACTGCGAAAGAAGCCGACGCGGCGGCGGCGGCGGGGGCGGCGGAAACAACAACAATAATGACGACGATGACGATGACTGTAATGCCGAACGAGAGCCGACCGAGGACAGTCTTCCACCTCCCGGGGTCCTCGCATTCCGATCCGATTTCGGCTTGGCGGTCAGCACCAACGTCGGCTGGATCGCCAATGCCTCGGTATCGATGGGTGGTTCGGCGAGTGTAACAGTCGATGACAGGTGCTGCTCTGGGAGAACATCTCCTTCGCTGGCGTTCACGTATCATGGAACACTCAATGGATCTGCAAGTTTTCGGGCTGGAGTACTCCCGAACTCCAGAGGCGATATCCAAATTCCGCTGGCAGGTCTCGGCACGATCAAAGCCGACTACTCGTACGGCCCGCAGTTTGAAGCGTCTGCTTCGTTGTTCGCAGCCGTCGCCGGTGACTGGGTGCCGAGTGCACCAGACTGCCAACAATGTGTAGCAATCGGCGTGATGGGCGACTTTGATCTCCAGGGGTACATCGGGATCGACTTTGGTGTTGAAGTAATAACTACGGAGTTCATCGGACCATGGGGCGGAACCGAATGTGAACCGGGCTTCACCTTCCGTGTGACAGCGATGGCAGGCGTCATGACAGGCGGGAGTGTCTCGGCTCTGTATAACATGCCGAATTGTAATAACTCTCCAGCCGGACTTGTATCCGGTAGATTCCAGCATGATGAAGTGCGAACCTTTGCGGTTATGGAATTCAATGTCCACGGTGCACAGCGTGTCGTCCCTATAGGACAATGGGATGTGCTTCCAAGAATTGACGTGCCATTGTGACCGACACTCACGATGATGCCAGCCGCTGGAGGAACTAACGAATGATCTCTCCGATTCGATACCGGATTCATGCCTCGATCACACATATCGCAGTATGCATGATTCTCTTGGTTCCGGTTGTGACCGCGGCTCCGCCGGAAACACGGCGTGTAATTCACGAGATCGTCCGTCAAGATGAGGCGCCCGCTGTCGCGATCGAGATCGACTACACGTACTACACCGATCCTCCGGAGATCGGCATGCCGGACGAGGAAATCCGAGCGTGGTGCGCCTCGCTCCCGCCTGGCGAGCGATACGCGGCGCCGGAATGCCTTGCCCTCGACGATTTTGTCGCTCTTAAGATGGCTGACTCCGATTCACGCGCGACGTTGTATGCCCCCGGCGCGGCGCGCAAGTCTTGCTTGAGATGGTTTGAGCGATTCGGCATCGACACAGAGGCGTACCGACTAGGCATGGAACATGCGACGGTTCGATTCCTTGCGAAATGGCGAAACGGCGACCTCGTACGAATCTTGTATCGCATCGACAACAGCGCCGGACCGCACCATTCAACGTCAGGCTCCCTCCTGATGCGCTTCGATCCTGAGTCAGGGGCGTATAGCGCCGTGTCATTCAACGATTACACCGCGCACAACGAAGTCGAGTACGCCTCATTGGTCATAATAGAAAATCTGATCCCTGAGCAAAGCGGATTCCGGAGGATCTCAACCCCTAGAGGGCTTTCGACGTGGAAGCACGTTCAAAGCGGCGTGATCGCCGCGGCGCAGCCAGAGATCGACGAATACCGCCAGAATTCACGGCTCTTCCTCGGTCTCAAGCCGCTTCCGCATATCGAGACGCCATTCGTTCTGATCCCCACAGACGATCTCGACAAGGACGACCAGCGTCTCCAGCAGCAGATGCTCACGTTGCTGCTCGCAGAGGACGGCGTCATCTCGTTCGAGCAGGGCCTAGAAGTTTGGCATCCCGACGCACACAACACATTACGAAAACAACTGGAGGAGCGGCAACGCGATCCGGATAAGTGGAAGGGGTATGCGTTCTTCACATACGGCGGGGGCTCCCCCGCCAAAGATACCACGCTGATCCGGATCGTTGCGCGGGTTCGCTGGGATGACGGTGTGGTATGGTACGGGTGGGCTCCGCGTCGTCAGAACCGGCTGCCTGAGGTGATGGTGCGAATGCTTGAGGATCAGCAGAACCTCGAGATACACGCCGAACGAATAAATCACTTGCGCGACCATATCGTGACCATCCGGCAACGACGCGGACCCGACGGTGAGTACCGATTTGCGACACAGTTCATGCCTGGAGCCGAACCGGCACATAGCCTGACGATGCGTATTCTGTCCGATCCGGCGCTCGCCGAAACGATCGTGCGCGAGCATCGCCGCGATGCGCATATCGCAGATGATCCCGAACTGGATCCTTGAGCCGGCATCACGACATCGCGATTATCGCGTCGCGCGAGCGGCAGCCTCAACATGTGCGCCACGATCGGCGGATCCGCGTCGGCGATCGTGACATTCGTGAACCCGCTGGGCAGTTGGGGAGGCGGGAATTGCCCGATCGGATTCCAGTTCCAGGCCTCGGCACAGGCCAAGGCCCAGACCGGCGCCGGCTTCGACGGCCGATGGAACCTGAACGAATGCTTCAACAACTCCGCGGGGTTCACGGGCGGGTCGTTCTCGTGGAACGGCGTCTCGGCGTCTCTGGAAGTCAATGCTTCTACGCACGGCGTGAGAATCGAACTCGCAACGGACGTGCTTACTCTTTTCGAAGGTGAATCCTGGCCTCTCTAAGGAGATTCTTAATATGCAAATACATAAATACATCCTGTCAGCCCTCGTGCTCTTGTCCGGCCCGCTCCCGGCGTCGGTCGTGAACGCTCAGAATCAATTACACAAGCCCGTACAGAGAGCGACGGTCGCGCTCGCCGGCCAACCCGGCGAGACAACCGTGGTCGTCAGCGCGATGACGTTCGGCTATGACATCCCAGCCGGCGCCCGAGGCTTGCCGGGCGCCGTGGTCCGGAACCATTGCGCCGCGCTCACCGCGGAAGACCGAATGAAGGTCGCCGAGTGCGTTCTGCTCGACGAGCACACGCTCCGCGTGGCCGGGCGGGTCGAGGAACGTGATTCGCTGTTCCTCGAAGGCGCCTGGAGGGACGAGTCACGTGATTGGCCGCGCGAATTCGATGCAGACCCGCGAGCGATCGCCCGGCATTACGCCGAGTATGATTATATTATATATAGTTCTGTTTCGCGGTGGGCCGATCGCATCTATATCGGGTACGCCTCGACCGCGAAGCGTGATCCGGAACGTCTGGTCATGCAGAGCGGGTCGGCGTTCTGGCAGGAACCCGGGCCGGCGACATATATTTGCTCGATTCGGGAGGTTGGGCGTCACGGCCGCGCATCGTCGATCTGATCGAACGGGCGGCGTACTCGCTCACACGCCGCGGCTCATTGCAGGAGTTTGACCAATCCGCGATGGAGATCAAGGAATTCCCGCTAGCGTCGATACCGGAAGTACCCGACGATCTCCGCGCCTGGCGAATTCTGCCGGCTGTCTCGCCGCGATCAAGCCGACAATCCGTGGATCGAGCGTTCGCGGACGGTGAATTCGCTGCTGTCGACGCCGCGGTGACGAGCAGTCTCGACCAGAGCCGGGTCTTGCTCGAACGGATCATCGATCCGTCAGCGCCAGGGGTGATCGGCGAGAACGATCTTGTGCTGTATCTTCGGGAATCGCCGACCGTGGTGGGGCCCGCGGCGGAACGCACGCCGATCCTGCAACTCGACGGCGCGCTCCTCGACGAAGCCGGTCGCGCATTGCAGCGGCAACTCGCGATGGCGCTCGTCGTGTCCGACGGCGGCGCCGAGTTCGATCAGCGATACTTAGATACGTTCCACCATGACGCGCACCGCATTATCTTAGAACATCAGCGCAAGATCGAGGACCATCAGAAAGTATCAGGCGGGAACACGCCGCCCGCGACCCCGTTGCGCTTCCCTGCAGCGGCGATCCCGTCGCTGCGCGTTGTGTCCCGTGTCTTCACCGGCGAGTGCGTAGTCTGGTTCGGCTGGCTGCCGGACGGCCACACGGTTCGACTGCGCAGCATGAACAGCCCGGAAGCGCCCGCGATCGCTCGGGATCAGCCGGGCCAGTTTATAACTATCGTCCAGCGTAAAACCGACGACGGCTGGCGCCTGACATGCACCGAGAATCCCGGAATCCTCGGCCCGGAAAGACTTGTGACACAAATACTGACATCACCCGGCGTCACGGAATCTCTGCTGCGGGCGCGGCGTCAAGTCTTCGCAGCGCCGGCTCCCGGCGACTGACGCCGGCGTGCCGCCGCCTTCGCCAGCGCTCGCCACGTCTCGCGCGGCTCTTCCACCGCCGACTTCAGGCACCGCATCATCAGCGTCCGTCTCGGCGGCGCACCCGCGTCGAGCGCCTCGAACAGCATCGCCGCCAGCATCAACGGACGCCGGCCGGGCTGACGGCGGATATCCACCGTGTCCACCAGCACGATCTCGCCCGCGGGCGTCCGGATCATGTTTGATAACTTTGTGTCGCGGTTGAACCAGCCGTAGGAATCGATCGCGTTGACGATCCGACCGACGCGGCGGGCGGCGTCGTGCTGCTCGCTTATCGTCAGATCTCCGTCACGCAGATGCCGGAGCAGGTCCTTCCCGGGGACACGCTCGAGAATGAGCCAATCGCACGGCTGACCCTCGATCCCGCACCGTGCGAGCAGCATCGGCTTGGCGACCGGGACGCCGATGGCGCCGAGCCGACGCGCACCGCGCCACTGGCGCAAGGATCGACGCCAGGTCGAGCGAAAGCGGAGCCGGTTGATCGCTCCCGGGCGGGCGACCGTCTGTTTGACCGCGATTTCGATACGCCTGCCGTTTGATTCGGCATAAGTAAGATATGTAAAATTCAGGCCGGATTTCTTCGCGTATCGGCCCTCGTTGGTTTCCACGCCGCGGACCACGGCGCCGAGAAGTCGCTCGGCATGATCGCGTTCGACCGCGCCCGGCTTCGGGAGCGCGAGCCGGAGGTCGGCGGGCACGGGCGGCGGCGATTCCGGCTTCGTAGTCACAGGCCGGCCATCGTACGGATCGCACGATCAAGCGGCGCGGGGACCGGCATGACGCTCAGGCGCGACTGTGTCACGAGTGCGAATCGCGCGAAGCGCGGGTCCGCCTTGATCGTCGCGAGCGCGACGGGGGCCGACGCCGGGCGCACCGGCTCGACATCGACCACGGCGAACTTCGGCTCGCCCGCGGCTGTGAAGCCCGGCTTCGACGGATCCTCGTAGGGGTCGCCCGCGACGCGCGCCACGCCGACGATCCGTCGCTCGGCGCCGGTGTGATAGATGAAAACCTCGTCCCCCGGTCGGCAGGCGCGGAGATGAATCAGCGCGGCGTTGTTCGCCACGCCGTCCCAAGGGGCGCGACCCGCGCGCACAAGATCATCCCATGAGAACTCGTCCGGCTCGGTCTTAAAAAGATAGATCGTCACGCTGAGAGTTTCCCACGCCACGCCACGCGCAGCAACCGTGACGCCGTGACGCTGAGAGCGTCTCACTTCACTACGCTAGAGCGGTTGCGACATTTTGTTCTTTGATTGTCGTGCAGCAAACATCTTCGGATCGCGCGCGACAGTGGCACGGGCGTCTCGCCCGTGCAAAGAGCTGACCGAACTCTTTCTTACCCCCACTCCCTCGGGAGAGGGCCGGGGAGGGGGCGATCGGCAGCGGCCGCCGATAATTGTGTTGAGTAATCTGCGCGAGCTTTGCTGTTCGCGCACGGCTCGGAGAGCCGTGCCACCCGGAGCCGGGCCGTCCCCGGCCCGGTCGTTGGTTGTGGCAATGAAACAACAGCCTCATCGCACGGGCGAGACACCAGTTCCACGGTTTGTGTCCGTGCCACCGTTAGTACTCGCACCACTGCTCGCGCCCGTGCCGCGGTTCGCGCACAATACTCAGAATTGAGTATGGCTAACACCGCGAGGCGTAGACGCAAAGATACGAAAAAACCCACGGATCCGATCCGTGGGTTAATTTCAGATTGCCTTGATCGAGGAATCGAACGTTCCGGAACGTTTCGTAACTACCAATCAGTCGGTGTTTGCTTTCTTCGCGGCGCACGCTTCGGCGCACTTCTCGTCGGTCGGCTTGCCTTCGGAGCAGGCCTCAGTGTTCGCGGCTGGCTTGACGAAGAACTCGCTGCGCTGACCGGCCATCGCGATGATTGCGGCGTCCTTCTCCCCGGCGGTCTTAGCGTCGAACTTGCTCTTGCATCCGTCGCAGCCGAATCCGACCACCTGCCCGCGGTACGCCGACACCACGCCGGCGGCGATCGGATCGTCCGAACCGGGGCACGACGCGTTCATCGCGGCGACCTTCGAGGCGATATAGGCGGTCTTGCCCGAGTCGTCCTTGGAGTCAAAGTTCTTCTGGCAATGAGCACCGCAGAACCCGACCGCGAAACCATTGAAGAGCGAGACGGATGCGCCGTCGGGCTTCATCGTCGGGCAAGTCGGGCACATGTCGTTGATTACGCTCGCGTGCTGGACTATGTAAGCGGCCTGCTCGGCAGCGGGCTGGGCGTCGAACTTGCCCTTGCAGCCGTTGCAGCAGAACCCGACCGTGAAGCCGTGCGAAACGGTGGTGACGGCGGGGTCGACCGCGCTACCGCTGCCCGGGCAAGTTGCGTTGACGGGGGCGAAGATCGCAACGGTTTTCTCGCAAGTCGCGTCGGCTTCCTTCGAGCACTGCTCAGCGGCGGGCGCCGCGAACGCGGCGTTGACTACCGTCGCGCCTTTATCACAGGCCTCGGCAGTCTTCGAACACTGCTTGGTGTCGGCGACATTGACGACTGCCGCGCCCTTGTCGCAAGTCGCCGCGGCGGCTTCCTTCGAGCACTGCTCGG
>CAZTEE010000082.1:0-7545 GCA_964611775.1 uncultured Phycisphaeraceae bacterium
GCTGCTGAAAGCCATCGACGCCGCGACCGGCAACTCTAATACGACGGTTACCGTCAGTGGCGACAAAGCCTCCGAAGTTCAATCTAATGTTGATACCACAACCACTTTTGACACCAACAAGGCCGCCGGTGTCGCCAACCGATACAACGCGATCTACCTCACCATGAAATCCTCACTCGAAAAAGACCCCGCGTTCCAGAAACTGCTCGACACAATCGCCGGATGAAGAGGAGCGAACAACTAATGAACCTTATACGACAAATCGAACTCGGCAACAGCCTCGCGATCGATCCAGATCGTAGTAGAGATATTCGCGAAATCAGACTAGAACAGATCAACGGCGTCTGGTACTGGAACCTCTACGGCCCGGCTGGCGCAGCGCAGAACTAAGCGACATCAATCCGTTTCACCGTCTGATCCCGCTCCGCGCGGCATGCACCACGATCGTCCCGCCGCGGCATGGGGGGTTCCGATGCATCATCGCGCGTGGCGCAAACGCCCGCCGCCCTGTCGCCCCGCCCGCCCGCCGCGCATGCAAAAGGGCGATCGAGGGGACTCGAACCCCCGACCCCCTGGACCACAACCAGGTGCTCTAACCGACTGAGCTACGATCGCCATCGCTCCCGCTGGGCGTTTAGCCGGCCGGCCCGCGCCGCGGGAATCGAAGGTTTAACCATACGGCGGGAGCCGCGTCCGGTCAACGCCCGCCGGGCGGAAGGGTGGGACGGGCGTCTCGCCCGTCGCGCCTCCGGGAACCCTGACCTTCGCTCCGATCAGGTCAGGCGTCTGAAACACTCGTGGTCAAAGCCGCGTGCCCCGCCTCGGCCCCGGGCGGCCCGATCTCTGGCCGATCTCCGCCCGGCTCGGCCACGCCGCGATCCGTGCCGGTTTCCGGTACAATCCGACGTTCCCGCCCGCGTCGCCGACTGTCAGCAACGTCCGCCGACGCTCGCCGATCGCGCCGCATGTCGTGCCGCACGCAATTCGTGGAACGTCCCGTATTTGAGGAACAACCGATGACAACCTCACCCGCCCTCCGCGGGCTTGATCTCGCCGCCGACCAGGCTCGCCGGAACCTCCCCGCGGCCGCCCTCGTCGAGGAGGCCTTGGCGCGGAACGAAGGCCGGCTCGCGTCCAACGGCGCCTTCGTCGCCACCACCGGCGACCGCACCGGCCGCAGCCCCAAAGATAAGTACCTCGAAGACACGCCCGACATCCACGCGAACGTCTGGTGGGGCGCCGTCAACCAGCCCATGTCCCCCGACACGTTCGACGCTATCGAAAACATGGCCCGCGAGCGGCTCGCCGAGCGCGACCGCGTGTACATCTTCGACGGGTTCGTAGGCGCCGACCCCAAGCACCGCCTCGGCGTCACCGCGATCAGCGAGTTCGCCTGGCACTGCCTCTTCGCACGCACACTCTTCATCCGGCTGACCCCGGACGAACTCCGCGGCTTCAACGCCGACTGGGTCGTCCTCAACTGCGGCGCCCACAAACTCACCGACGCCGAACAAAAGAAACTCGGCCTCAACTCACCCATCGTTATCGCTCAATCGCTCACCAAACGCACCGTCGTGATCTTCGGCACCGAGTACGCCGGCGAAATCAAAAAATCGCTGTTTTACGCGATGAACTACGACATGCCCGACGTGGGCGTCTTCCCGATGCACTGCTCCGCGAACGTCGATCACAACGACCCCGACAACGTCGCGCTCTTCTTCGGGCTCTCGGGCACGGGCAAGACGACGCTGAGCGCGGACCCGAACCGCGCGCTGATCGGCGACGACGAGCACGGCTGGGGGCCCGACGGCGTCTTCAACTTCGAGGGCGGGTGCTACGCCAAGTGCATCAACCTCACGCGCGACACCGAGCCGATCATCTACGACGCCATCCGCTTCGGCTCCGTCCTCGAAAACGTCGTCCTCGACGACGCCACCCGCGACCCGGACTACGACGACGGCTCGATCATCGAGAACACCCGCGCCACCTACCCCGTCGAGCACATCGCCAACGCCCGCATCCCCTCGGTCGCCGGCCATCCGAAGAATGTTATATTTCTCACCGCCGACGCCTTCGGCGTGCTCCCGCCCGTCTCACGACTCTCGCCCGAGCAGGCGATGTACTACTTCATCAACGGGTACACATCGAAACTCGCGGGCACCGAGGCCGGCGTCACCGAGCCGATCCCCAACTTCAGCCCGTGCTTCGGCGGCCCGTTCCTCCCTCGACCGCCCGCCGTCTACGCCCAGATGCTCGCCGAGCGCATCAAGAAACATAATGCCAATGTCTGGCTTCTTAATACCGGCTGGACCGGCGGGCCGTACGGCGTCGGCTCACGCTTCAAACTCGCCTACACACGCGCGATGGTCACAGCGATCCTCGACGGCTCGATCGCACGCAACGGCTGCAATCCCGACCCCGTATTCGGGCTGCCAATCCCTACCACCGTGCCGGGCGTGCCGGGGAATGTCCTCAACCCGCGCGACACCTGGGAAGATAAAGCCGCCTACGACGCGAAAGCCCGCGACCTGGCCGCCCGCTTCCGCGCAAACGACCTGAAGTTCGAGATGCCCGACCCCGTCCGCGCCGCCGGCCCGCGGGGATGATAGTTAAATAATAATAATTCAGATTAGCCGCACGGGCTCCCCGCCCCCGTGATCCGGGGTGGCACGGCTCTCCAAGCCGTGACGTCGAGACTACTTCGCACAGCGCGCATCAAGCCCGAGGGTGCATCTATGGGCTTACGATTTAACGCGCGATCGCGATCAAGAGAAGATAAATCCCGATTCCCGCCCCGAAACAGCGTTTTTCAACATTGCGCTTGACATCGCGCGCATATCCGCGCAGCATGAACGCATCGGGGTCCGTCGGCGTCGCGCATGGGTGAAACCCGCCCGAGCGCAGCCGAGTCGGCGAGGCCGGGTTCACACACCGTTCATCCTTTACCCCCACGGGAGCATCATGCCCACCCGAGAACGCGACGCCACGCACGCTGTCATTTCCACCCTCGACGAAGACCGCGACCCCGTCTACCGCCTGCCCGACGTCGACGGCGCCGTCGATCAGGACGAGGAGTTCTGCGAGGTCTGGGACCGCGGCGTCTGGCGCCGGGTCCGATTCCATGATTATGCTGATATTTACACGGTCCCCGGCCTGTACGAAAAAATATTTGATCAGGCGCTGCGGTGCCAGTCGCCGCAGCGTGTGGTCGGCCTTCTCAGCGATGTGCTGCGCGAGTCCGACACGCGCCCCACAGAACTGCGCGTCCTAGATCTGGGCGCCGGCAACGGGATGGTCGGCGAAGAACTCCGCCGAATCGGAGTCCAGCGGCTCATCGGCGCGGACATCATCCCCGAAGCCGCCGAGGCCGCCGACCGCGACCGCCCGGGCATCTACGACCGCTACCACGTCGAGGATTTCACCGATCTCCCCGAAACGATCTCCGACGCGCTGACTCGCGAGCGTCTCAACTGCCTCGTGACCGTCGCGGCGCTGGGCTTCGGCGACATCCCGCCGGACGCATTCGCCGCCGCGTTCAATGTCGTCGAGACGCACGGGTGGGTCGCGTTTAACGTTAAAGAAACGTTCCTCTCCCGGCGCGACGAAACCGGCTTCGCACGCCTGATCCACGAGATGAACCACCACGAGATCATCCGCCCGCACGCCTACCGACGGTACCGCCACCGCCTGAGCGTCGCCGGCGACCCGCTGTATTACGTAGCGATCGTTGCTCACAAAAACCGCGACATCCCCGCGGCGTTGATCGACGACGCCGTCGCCGCCGCGTGATCCGGAGCTCTCGGCCATGCTCCGGATACAACGCTTATGCAAGCGCTACCCGGGCACGCCGCGTCCCGCTGTTGACGATCTGTCCCTCGAAATCGAAGCCGGCGAACTCCTGGTGCTGCTAGGCGCGTCGGGATGCGGCAAGACAACTACTCTCAAATCCATCAATCGTCTGATCTCGCCGACCTCCGGCCGGATCTTCATCAATGATAAGGACACCGCCGAGACCGATCCCGTCCTGCTGCGCCGAAACATTGGATACATCTTCCAAGGGATCGGCCTGTTCCCGCATATGACGGTCGGCGCCAACGTCGCGGTCACGCCGAGACTGCTAGGCTGGTCGCGTCATCGGATCGACAAACGCGTGAACGAACTGCTCGCCCTCGTAGGGTTGCCCGCGGATGAATACGCCGATCGCCTGCCCGCGGCATTGTCGGGCGGGCAGCGGCAACGAGTCGGTGTTGCTCGCGCGCTCGCCGCGGAGCCGCGGCTGCTGCTCGCCGACGAACCGTTCGGCGCCCTTGATCCCCTAACGCGCGCAGCGCTCCAGGACGAACTCCTGGACCTCCGAGATCGGCTCGACCTCACGATCATCCTCGTGACTCACGACATGACCGAGGCGGTCCTGCTCGCGGATCGGATCGCGGTGATGCGCGCGGGTCGTCTTATACAGGTCGGAGCGCAGGCCTCTCTGATGCGCGACCACGCCGACGACGAGGTCGAGGCCATGATCTCCGCGTCAAAACTACAGGCCGACCGTATCGAGAAAGTAGTGCGCCGCGCCGCGACATGACCGAAATCACCGATCAACTCGTGCTCCTGCCGCGGTATCTCGGCGCCCACGTCGTTCTGTCCATCAGCGCGCTGGCGACCGGCGCCGGGCTTACAACGCTGCTCACGCTCGCCGCGTTGCGCGTACCGGCAAGCCGCGGACCGATGCTCGCGGTCGCCAGCATTATTCAGACAGTCCCGAGTCTGGCGCTGCTCGCGCTGATGGTCCCGCTCCTCGGGCGCATCGGGTTCCTCCCGGCTTATCTTGCGCTTGTCGCATACAGCGTCCTGCCGATGCTCCGAAACTCGATCACCGGCCTGCTCGGAGTGGACGCGGACGCCATCGAAGCCGCCCGCGGTGTCGGGCTGACCGACGGCCAGATCCTTCGACGCGTCCGGATCCCGCTCGCGGCGCCGACGATCATCGCCGGGATCCGCACCAGCGCCGTATGGGTCGTCGGCATCGCCACGCTCACCACGCCGGTAGGCGCTACGAGCCTCGGGAACTACATATTCGCGGGCCTGCAAACACAGCGGTCCGGCGTCGTGCTGCTCGGATGTGTCAGCGCCGCGGCCCTCGCCCTCGTGATCGACGGCCTGATCCGATTGCTCGAATCCGCGGCACGACATCGCAATCGGCTCAGCGCATCTATCGCTGTCATCGGCCTCGCGGCGCTCTTCTCCGTCGGATCAGCCCCGGCGATACTCGGAATGCTCCGTGACGTCGGGCGTACTCACATCACGGTCGGCGCCAAAACATTCACGGAGCAGCACGTCCTCGCCGAGCTCATCGCACGCCGGCTTCGGAACACGGGACTCAGCGCCGACGTGCTTCCGAGCCTCGGGTCCACCATCCTCTTCGATGCGCTCGTCAACGGCCGCGTCGACCTCGCAGTCGATTACACCGGCACAGTGTGGTCAAACCACATGCGCCGCGACGACGTCCGGCCCGCAGACGAAGTCCGCGACGCCGTCGCGCAATGGCTATCCGAGACGCACCGCGTCACGACCATCGGTACGCTCGGCTTCGAGAACACTTACGCTCTCGCGCTGCGCACCGATCGCGCGCGCCGACTAGGGATCAAAACGATCGCTGACCTCGCGCGCCGTTCGAATAATCTCACTATCGGCGGCGACTACGAGTTCTTCGGCCGGCCGGAGTGGGCGCGTCTTAAAGAGTATTACAATCTGACATTTGCGGACCAGCGTTCATTCGACGCGTCGCTGATGTACAGCGCGATCGATACCGGAGCGGTCGATGTGATCGCCGCATTCTCGACGGACGGGCGCATCCCGGCACTGAACCTGACGGTCTTGCATGACCCTCTCGCCGCGCTCCCGCCGTATGAAGCCGTGCTGCTCGCCTCGCCGCATTCGGCCGAATATCCGCGCATCATTCGCGTGCTCGCACCGCTCGCCGGCGCCGTCGACGCTGACCTCATGCGCCGCGCCAACATGATGGTCGATGTCGAAGGCCGATCCATCGCGGACGCCGCCCGCTGGCTCGACGAGGAGATCGCGGCTCGCATCGACGCTACGATCGCGCCATGATTTCCGATATTGATCTACCGCTCGCCCTCGACACCGCAGATCGCGCCGTTCGTGCCGCGTGCGCCGCGTCGCTGCCGTACTTCAAGCCGGGCATCGACACCACGCGAAAGCCCGACGGCTCGCTGGTGACCGCCGCCGACCAGGCCGCCGAACGCGCGATCCTCGATGTCATCCGCGACGTGTTCCCCGACCATTCGATCCTCACCGAAGAGACCGGCGCCCACGCCGGCCGCGCCGACGCGCGCTGGATCATCGACCCGCTCGACGGGACGCACCGCTTCGCGCGGGGGATGCGGTTCTGGGGGCCGCTGGTCGCGCTCGAATATAATAATGAGATCGTCGTCGGCGCCGCCGCGCTCGCGACGCTGGGCGAGGTATACACCGCTGCGCGAGGCCTCGGCGCCCGCCGCAACGGCGAACCCGTCCGTGTCTCAGGCGTAGCCGACTGGCGCGAATCTAATATCGCAGTCGGCTCGTTCGCGCGATTGCTCGGCACGCCCGCCGGGCCACCGGCCGTCGAACTCTCGAAGATCGCCGACTACTGCATGGCCGGGAGCGACCTCGAAGGCGGGCTGCTCGTCGCACGCGGTGAGGCCGAACTGTGGATCGAATCCGGCGTCAAACCGTGGGACATCGCGCCGTTCAAGGTCATCATCGAAGAGGCCGGCGGCCGGTTCACAGACCTCAGCGGCGGGTTCGACCTCCACGCGCCGGTATTCGTCGCCAGCAACGGCCTGCTCCACGACGACGCGCTCGCCCGGCTCCATGCGCGGGGATGATCCACCGCAGAGACGCAGCGGGCGCAGAGGTTAGCGCATTGATCAATGATATCGTTGCGCTCACGCATCAAATTTTATGTGATTTTATATGCGAGTGTATTGCGCGCCGGCGGGACGCCCGCGCCGCTGTCGTTTGATCCGCAACATGCCGCGCCTCAGGAGTCCGCGGAAACGCTCAGGGCTACGGGCTTGGCGTCCGGGCGTTGCGTCTCGACGTGCAGGCGTTTGACGCGGTGCTCGGACCAGTCGGCGACCGCGAGATCCGGGCCGGCCGGCGCGTCGTGGACCCTGAGCACATCATATGTATTATTGCGTTGGGCGGGGATGAATCCGGCGCCGCGGATCAGCCGGCAGATCACGGCTTCGTCGAGGCAGTACGTGGTCCCCGCCGCGGAAACGACGTTCTCCTCCATCATCACCGACCCCATGTCGTTGGCGCCGAACGCGAGCGCGACCTGCCCGATATGCGGCCCCATGGTCACCCACGATGCTCCGATCGAATAAATATTATCAAGAACGAGCCGCGACAGCGCCTGCGTGCGGAGATAGTCGGTCGCGCCGGCCATGCGCAGACGCCGGCCGAACTCGGCATGCGCCTTGGGATCTCCGTCGCCGGCGAGCGTGGCGACGACATCGCCGGGGAACGGCCCGCCGAGTT
>CAZTEE010000083.1:0-7533 GCA_964611775.1 uncultured Phycisphaeraceae bacterium
CTGACGGAGGGCACGGCGCGAGTTGCGGAGTGGTCCGGCGATGAAACATTACGATCAGTCGTCGCTGCGCTCGAAGCCGGATCGAACCATCCCGTCGCGCGGGCGTTGACAGCAGGGTTCGAAGGGAACATCGATGCGGACGTGCGAGACGTCAGGCATGTTCCAGGGCTGGGCGTGACAGGCGTGGTCGGCGCTGCGCGCATCGCGGCGGGGTCGCACGAGTTCATCTCCTCGCGGACGGCGGTTCCCGGGTGGGCGGAGGTTGCGCGGCGGGAAGCACTGGGTGCGGGTCGGACGCCGATTCTTATAGAGAAAGACGGAGCCGTGGCCGCGGTCGCGGCGCTGGGCGACACTCTTCGCGACGATGTTCGAGAGTCGCTGCGCGCTCTCCGTGCATGCGGCTGGCGGATCGGGATCGTATCGGGCGATGAAACGGACATAGTTGTATCGGTCGCGAAGGAGATCGGCGGGGCGTTCGAGATGCTCGTCGGCGCCGCGACTCCGGAGGAGAAGCGGGCGATCGTCGAACGGGAGATGGAGCGCGGGCCTGTGGTGTTCGTGGGTGACGGTGTCAATGACGCGCCAGCGCTTGCGGCGGCGACGGTCGGCGTCGCGGTGCACGGCGGAGCGGAGGCGAGCCTCGCGGCGGCGGGCGTGTACCTGACACACGCGGGTCTGACGCCGATCGTGGAACTATTTGCGGGCGCCGGTCGCGCGATGGGCGTGGTCCGGCGGAATGTGGCGGCGTCGCTGAGTTATAATGTTGTGGCGGCGAGCCTGGCGGTGGGAGGGATGGTCTCGCCGCTGCTGGGGGCGGTGCTGATGCCGCTGAGTTCGCTGACGGTCTTGTCGCTCTCGCTGGGGGCGCGGACGTTCGGTGGAGTGCGGCGGCGATGAGCGTGATATTTATATTGATGCCGCTGGCGCTGCTGATCGCGGGTGGGGCGGTGTGGGCGTTCATCTGGGCGACGCGCGACGGGCAGATGGACGACCTGGACACGCCGGCGGTGCGGGCGCTGCTGGACGATGATGAGCGTGGGCCTGGGACCGGCGAGCGTTAATGAGCGTCGGCGGGCAATGGAGCGGACCGGGATCGAACCGGCAACCCCCGGCTTGCAAAGCCGGTGCTCTCCCAATTGAGCTACCGCCCCGCGGCGGCGGCATCATAGAGCGTTCGTCAGCATTGTGTCTCTCGCTCGACGCGCCGCGGGTGTCGGCGTCAACTGCGCCACAGCGGCATGGGGGCGTTGATTGCGCGGGAGGACCCAGGGCTAAATCCCTGGGCTTTCAAGGATAAGTCCGTGGGCTTTGCGGAGCGGATGGCGCGGATCGTGGTCAGTTCGATTGGCGCGGAGCGGCGGAGGCTACGAGGCGGATTGTCTGCGGGGCGGCGGCGTCGGACAGGGCGCCGACGCGGAGGTCCTGCGAGTCGTTCGGTTCGATCGTGAGGTCGATGGTCGCGCGGTCGAGGAGGCTGGTGGTTCGGCTGTAGTTGAGGGTGAAGACGGCGGAGAGCACGCCTCGGATCAGCGGGCGTTCTTCGAGTATCGCGGGGTTGTCGGGGTCGGCGTCGACGAGGACGTACCAGAGTTCCCCGGCGCCGCCGGGCGCGCCGGGGCGGACCTCGACGCGGGTTACGCGGTTGACGCCCGCGGCGATGTCGCGCTCGGAGCGGAACTCGATGAAGTCGGTGACGACGGGGTTCTGCGTCGTGTCGAAGGGATCGACGGGGAACGGGCCGAACTCGACGCCGGTGCGGACCATCGCGAGGAGGCGGTGCATGACGATTCGGCTGATGACGTGGGTCGAGGCTGATTCGGTGGTTGATTTATATTGTTTGAAGGAGGTGTCGAGGGCGGAGAGAGTGGCGGTCAGGAGCATGCCGCTGATGGTCAGGGCGATGAGGGTCTCCATGATGCTGAAGCCGGGGAGTTGGCGTACGGGCGGGACGCCTGTGCCGCTCGAGTTGTGGTTGTTCATGGCGTGACTCCTGCGATGGTTCGGCTTTCGTGGTAGGTGAATCCGACGGGTTCTATGTTGAGCGGGGCGATGAGGCCGTCGGGCATGACGAGGCCGGGGTCGAAGTTGAATACGATGCGTCCGAAGCCGTTGAAGACGACGGCGTTCGATCCGTCGTAGTCGTTGATGTTGATGGAGTCGGCCTCGCCGTCGCCGGAGGTGTCGAAGCCGACGATCGTCTGGCCGTTGAACTCGAAGGGTGCGAGTCCTTCGGCGTCGCCGTCGTCGGCGCCGAAGTAGCCGAAGGTTCCGTTGAAGTCTGCGGGGTTGCCGACGGGGTCGCCGAAGTGCTGGAGGGCGGGGTCGAGGAGGCTCGGCTCGAAGGTGAGCAGTAGGGCGCCGGTGATGGTTGTCCGTCCGCGGACGTCCATGACTCCGGCGATGATGAGGCCGCGGAGGTCTACGTTCTGGTCGGGGCTTGCGTTGTTCTTGCCGATGTCCACCGAGTAATGGGGGAGCATCATGGAACTTTTGCGGATGGCCGGGAGGTCGCCCGGGTCGGGGTTGAGCGCGGGGTTGAGGGGCTGGTCGGGGTGTTCGAGGCTGAAGCGTGTGGCGCCGGTGAACTGGAGTTTGTTCCGCAGGTGGGTGTAGTTGGTGGGCCGATCGGCGATGATGGAGCCGACGAAGGTGCTGTTATGAAATCTTATATTGTTCGAGAGAGGCTTTGTGGTTACATACGGCGTGCCGTTGACGATGAGCCGGGCGGGCATGGTCACACCCGCGGGGGGGACTTGCGGTCCGGGCAGGGGCTGTGGGAAGTAGTCGGTGTCGAGTTGCGCCTCGGGGCTTTCCGCGGGGAGGGGGGGGTAGGCGAGCGCGCCGTCGGATTCATGCACGCCGTAGAACTGCCACGAGGGGTGTGTGTTGTCGGCGGCGGTTTCGACGCGGGTGACGCCGACGAAAGTGCAGTTTTCGAAGAGGGCGTTTGTGCCCATCGGGATGACGACGTTGCGGAAGACGCGGTTGCGTATGACTGGTCGGTTGTAATAGTCGCTGGGGGCGGGGGCGCCGAAGGGGATGGGTTCGAACTTGACGGAGTATGGGTCGGTGTCGCCGCCGGAGATGAAGGCGGGGTTGAGGGTCTGACCGACGACGACTCCGTCGGCGTTGATAATGTTTTGTGTGATCCAGGGGAGGCCGGCCTGGGCGGCGAAGGGAGCGCCGTCGGCGGCCAGGCCGAGGTCGCTCAGCGCGGTGTCGAAGGTCGTCGTCGAGATCGGTGGGAGCACGTCGTCGCCGGCGTTGAAGACAACGGGCGGGTCGGTCTCACCGGCGTCGATGACGCCCGCGACGAACCGCTGGTAGTCGCCGACGAGCACGCCGAAGCCGTCGTCCTGCGCTTCCCAGGGCTGGCGCTGGGCGCGGAAGAGAGTTTGGCCGCGGATCTTGGCGTAGCGGTCGCGGAAGTCGAGCACGCCGTCGGCGTAGCCGAGGGCGGTGTCGCGTGAATCGACGACGCCGTCGCCGTTGCGGTCGGGGCGTGCGTGGTCGATGAGTATGGCGAGGTTGTCGTCTATGCCGGCGAACTCGGCGGTGAGCGATTGGTTCGGGGTGCCGGCGCGGAGGTCGTCGGAGAGTGCGACGCGGCCGTCGCCGTTGGTGTCGTAGTGCTTGAGGAAGATGTCGTATTCGTCGACGAAGCCGTCGCCGGTGAAGTCGGTGATCTGGCCGTTGGCCTGGCCGCCGGCGGTGAGGTCGAAGGCCTCGTCGCGGAGGGCGTCGAGGGGGATTTTCTCGATGTCGTGCTGGGTGCGCAGACGGTTGTCGCCGTCGGTGTCGTAGGCGAGGACAGCGGCGTAGAACTGGTCGAGTTTGGCGTCGAGGAGGGGGTCGAGGCCGTAGAAGTCGCCGCGGACGACCATGGGGTGCCCGCCGACGAACCCGACGTCGGTGAATCGGGCGCCGATAGGCCCGTTGATCTGGACGTTCTTGCCGATCATAATCTTACTTGGCCCGAGCACGGCTTGTTTGGGGTTTTTGTCGATTTTGTAGAGGCGTTGCGCGGATCGTCGTGTCCAGCGCTCGCCGGCGAAGTCCCAGGAGAAGCCGGTGACGACGACGCGGACGCCGAGACGGTCCTCGGCGGGGATGGGTTCGGGGATGTAAGTTATCTGGAAGGCGGTTGTGACCTGGGCGCCGACGGCCTCGAGGACGATCGGCGCGGTGGCGAGCCAGTTGTTCTGCGGGACGAAGTCCGGCTCGATGGCGACTGTGCCGGGCGCGCCCGCGGCGGGGTGCATCGCGGCGAGGATGTCGCGCAGGCCGAGTGTCGTGGGGTCGCCGGCGGGGTTGAGGACCGGACCGTCGCTGGGGGAGGAGTTCCCGTCCCAGAGCTGCATCGCGTAGGCCTGGTCGATCTCGCCTTTCCAGACTCGGAGCCGATTGGCGGCGGTGGCGAGGCGACCGGCGGCGAGTGTCATCCCGCTGTCGGTCGCGCCGAGGGCGCCGCTGACGCGAAGGTGCGTCTGTGCGGTGCGGAGGTTGCCCTTGCTGACGACGGCCATCGCGACGGCGAGGGATCCGAAGAGGACCATGAACATCATCGCGAGGACGCTGATGACGCCGCGACGGGCGCGCTTTCTGATGGACATCCGAGCTGATAGGGATTCACCGCGGAGGCGCTGAGGGCGCGGAGCAGTTCCGGGGGATTGCGCGGGACGCCTGATCTCAGCGCAGCGAAAGTCAGGGTTTGTCGTGCTGATACAAGACGGGCGTGACGCCAGTCCCACTGTGAGGGGATCCGCGGGGCGGACCGTCATATAAGTTGGTTGAGATTTGTTCATCGCGGCGGCTCCTCGACCCTCCAGCCTTGCAACCGGACACGCGCGGTGGTTGTGGCGTCGTGCGTCATTGCGGGACGACCCAGGTGTGTGTCGCCACCACATTTGCCCGTGTGTCGAATGGGCCTTGGAACAGCACCCACACGGTCACGTGCAGTGGGAACTGGTGGACTTCGAGTTCGGGGGTCTGGCCCGCGGCGGGTTCGAAGTAATCGTCGGGGCGGACGAGCGTGAAGTTGGCGGGATCGACTTTCTGGACACGGACATATTGCGTCCAGCCTTGCATGGCGAGGGGGATCCCGGCGCCGTCGGTCGGGGTTGCGCCGCTCCAGTCGGTTTCGGGGATGACGTTTGCGAAGGCGTCGATGGGGCCTGGGAAGCGCATGGGGATGCTGTTTCCGAAGACGCCGACGGGGCCTGGGAGGTCTGCGTCGGCGGCGTCTCCGAAGACGGCGCCGTCGAGATCGTCGAGGTCGTCGAACATCGTGGGGTCGAGTTCGTCGTCTTCAGGCCCCCATCCGGTGAAGCCGGTGTGTGTGTCGGGGTCTGTGAAGTAGATGCCGCCGGCGAAGGCGTCGTGGCGCGGGAAGTTTCGGGTCATCTCGCGGATTTCGCCGGCGAGGAGGGTGGCGGTGGAGGTCTGGGTTGACCACGAGTTGGCGCGGAGGAAGACCTGGAAGGCTTCGACCATCGCGAGCACGCCCACGCCGATAATGATGGTGGCGAGCGCGGTCTCGATGAGCGTGAAGCCCGTGCGCACGCGGCGCGGCGCTGACCTGCGAAGGGTCGGCATGAAGCTCCTCCTCAATCCTCCGAACACGCCCGAAGCATCTCGCCCGCGGGGACGCCTGACCTGAGCTGGGCGGGCGTCAGGGTTGTTCGCGCACGGGCGATACGCCCGTGCCACTGGTTATTTACTTCTGCACGGGCGAGACGCCCGTGCCACGGGGAGGCCCGTGCCACGGGGAGGCCCGTGCCACGGGGAGGCCCGTGCCACGGACTCATCATCGGTCAGGAGACGATCTGGCTCATCTTGAAGATGGGGAGGATGATGGCCATGGCGATGAATCCGACGATCGATCCCATCACAATGATCATGATCGGTTCGATCATCGAGGTGACCGCCTTGATGTTGTCTTTGAGTTGCTTGGCGTAGAAGGCCGATATCTCGTCGAGCACCTCGCCGAGTTTTCCGGACTCTTCGCCCGCGGCGACCATCTGCACGACGGCCTTGGGGAGCAGCGTCGAACGGGTCAGGGGCATGGCGATCTTTTTGCCTTCCTTCACCGCGGCGTAAACGGTCTGCCAGAGCCGGCGGTAGAGGCGGTTGCCCGAGATGTCGCCGGTGATGGCGATGGTGTCGAGCATGGGGACGCCGGCGTTGATGAGTTCGCCCATGGTCTGCAGGCCGCGGCTGATGTAGAGCGATCGGAACATGGCGCGGAAGATAGGTGTTTTAAGTTTCATCTGATCCCACCAGAACGAGCCGACCTCGGTCTTGAGGAACAGGAAAAACCCGACGAAACCTACGAACACGATCCCGATAAGCAACGGCCACTGCGCCACGATGAACGCGCTCAGGCCCATGAGGAACGTGGTCGCCCAGGGGAGGGCGTCTTCTTTGCCCTCGAAGACCTGCCCGAACTTGGGCAGCACGAATGTAAGCAGGAAGACGGTGACGGAGACCGCCATCACGGCGATGACGCCGGGGTAGATCATCGCGCCGATGACCATTTTGCGGGTCTCGATCTGCTGCGCGAGGTTCATGGCGATGCGGTCGAGCATCTTGCCGAACGAGCCGGAGACCTCCGCGGCGCGGATCATGTTTACGTAGAGCGGGCCGAAGAGTTTGGGATGTCGTGCGATGGCTTCGGAGAACTGCTTTCCGGATTCGACGTCGGTCTTGAGGCCGAGGATTATGCGTTTGAACTGGGCGTGTGTGGTCTGGTCGGCGATGCCCTCGAGCGCGGTGCGGAGGTTGATGCCCGCACGGACCATGACGGCGAGTTGAGTCGTGAAGTCGAGGACGTGCTTGGCGCTGGGCTTGCCGGAGTTAAGGTCGCGTAGTTTTGTCAGGAATCCGCCGCCGGCGGCGTCGTCGGTGACGGCGCTGAGGTCCATGACGCGTGCGCCCTGGGCGCGGAGCGAGGCGGCGGCGGCGCTGGCGCTGGCGGCGCTGATGACCCCGATCGTCACGGAGCCGGAACCCGACTTGACCTGGTAGCGGTAGTTCGGCATGAGAAGACTCGGCGGGACGGGGCTGCGGCGTGGCTGCGATTACGCGGCGAGTTGGCGCTCGATTTTGTCGGGGAACGCGGCTTGGGCGATCGCGTCCTCCCGGCTGATCAGGCCGTTGAAGTAGAGTTCGGCGATCGCGGAATCGAGGCTTGTCATGCCGATGGCGCGGTTGGTCTCGATCACGTTGGGGATCTCGAACGTGCGCGACTCGCGGATGATGTTGCGGACCGCGGGGGTGCACAGCAGCACCTCGACCGCGGGCGCCATGCCCGGCTGATCTATGCGCGAGAACAGGGTCTGCGAGACGACCGCCTGGAGCGTGTTCGAGAGCATGGATCGGATCTGGTTCTGCTGGGCGCCGGGGTACATGTCGATGATGCGCTCGACGGTCTGCGAGGCGCTGACCGTGTGGAGCGTGCTCAGAACGAGGTGCCCGGTCTCGGCGGCGGTGATGGCGAGGGCCGTTGTTTCGAGGTCGCGCATCTCGCCGACG
>CAZTEE010000084.1:0-7532 GCA_964611775.1 uncultured Phycisphaeraceae bacterium
ATCGCGCTCTATCGGATCAGGCGCGTGGTTATAGGCGAGTCCGAGACATACGTCGGCGACGAGGCCGCGCTCTCGGCCCGCGGAATAACGCTCGTCCACGCCGCCGACGAACGCTGCGTCGCGCTCATGCGACAACTTATATTGCAACGCCCGGACCTCTGGAACGAGGACATCGGCGAATGATCGGTCATCGCGGATCGGACAGCTCTGCTAAATAATGAACCCCGGAGGTGTGGTCGCGGCGATGGACCCCGCTGCGTATGGCAGCCATCGGCCCGCCTCATCATCCCAGACAAAGATGAAGCGAATTTCCATAATCTGATTTACGCCGTATTCGCTCGTCACACTTGCCGGGAGTGAGACTCCGAGCACCGGCGCGCCGACTCGCACAAGAGTCGCCACATTACGCGAGTACCGAAACCCGGACTGAACCAGGACACCCTCCTGCCCCGGCGGTCGGAGTTTCGTCGGCGTAAGCAGCGAAAGCCTGCCGCGATCATCGCGGCCGGCGCGCCAGACACGGGTATTTTGAACATCGACCCGATCCCAGACTCGTCGGCTCCAGGTTTCGCGCTGCGCCTCGAGATCTGTATCTGTCATCAGGTCGCCCGGCGCCCCACCCCAAGAGATTACAAGCCCCAGGAAGTGATCGAATCCGCCGAACATGTGGGCCACGATGAGTTCAGACGCCTGAGCCGATGCCGCGGCAAGATGAAGGTCGCTTAGTTCGATCGTGCTGAGATCCGCATCGATTCTTTCTCGCAGTCGTGCAGCGACCGTATCCCTCCCGACTGCGTTCAGGTTCAACGCGCGCCCGGGTGAAAAGATCACACCGCCGACAGGTATCGGCACAGGCGGCCGCGAGTTCAGCACAACCACCAACACGGCTCCGGCTCCAATTAAACCCAGCAATGCGTGGCGCAGCCATCTGCGTCGAACTCGTACATCGGCCACGCCGGCAGATTCCGAATCCCGTTTGCTATCTGTATGGGATTCTGTCACATCACGTCCTCTCATGGTTGGATCGGAGAAATGCCGAGATCGTCGCACCCGTCGCAGCCGGCACCACCCCCAGAATCCTTATTGCATGTCGGCGGCCAGTCTCCGGCATCATTCGGGCCCGAAGGAAGCCCGCACCCCTCGTCGCTAGCGCAGCACTTGGTACGATTGTGGATCGCGCCATTTTTAATAAATGTCGATACGCAGCAGTGTTCGCCTTCCGCGCATTCGACTACGACGACGTCCTGCACAACGCAATCCCGCCCGAGCATGTCTTCCACCACCGGCACGGCATTCGCCGTCGTCACGATCATCGATACGAACAGCCCGAGCACGCCTCCGACACAGATTGAAACGCAAGACCGACACAGTCTCGACCATACGAATTGTTTGGTGACGGGTGAGTTTCCTAGATTGTGGCTCATGTTTCGCTCCTGACCGTTCGTGATTCTGATCCTGTTTCCTCGAAATCCGAGCGCGATCACGCTTGTTGTCAGAAGTCGCGCCCGCGCACGCCTCGTTCGGTCCCGGCCAGCGGCTGGGCGACCATGCTTCTCCACCTGTTTTTCACCGCGGGCAGGGACTCTGAAAGATCCCGTGTGCCGACGTGCCCGTCTGCGAAGCCGACCTGCGCCGACCCCGTCGGGCGGTCGGTTTCCTCGTCGCCCGACGAAATAAATACAACATCGTGCAACAGCGCTTTCCGGCTCGGGTGGTCCGTCTCTGTAAGCCGGACATCGCGCCACATCGTCACGCTCTGATCGCTCTCGGCGCCGGGAACCCAATGCTCCGGCCCGGCAAGATACGCGTGAGACAAAAGGTATGAAGATATGAACGGCCGCGCCTGAAATGCATTCCGCCAGTCCTCGCGAGGCACGCCGGGCTTCCACCATGTCTCGGTCGGCTCTTCGCCGGTGTTGTAGAGTGTCAGATGCCAGGCCCGTTCCTGCCCGAAGTAATCTGTCATGAAACCCGGCTTCCCCAGTCGCGGATGAGGCCGACCGCCGGCGGCGACCGGAACATATATAGTGGGACAGGCTTGCCGGAAAAACTATTATTGAATTCAGGCGCCCGGGGAACCTTGTCATCGTGCGCCGCGGCCCAGCGGTGCAGGCTGCCGACGTTTTCCCGGAGATTCGACAACGATGCGGTCACCGCCGCAGCGGCGTGGGCCTGACGTATCGCGGGCACAGAGATCCCTATCAGTACGCCGAGGATCGAGATAACAACCAGCACTTCAAGAAGCGTAAGACCACGATTCCGGGAGCCGGCTACTGGGGAACCAAGCCGGCTTCTGGACACAGGGCCGAACAATATTGACTCGGCTCGAGGCATCATGGATCTCCGAACGATGCGTCGAGCCTACTCCCCCCCTCCCCCCCCGTGTCAAGCCTATTTTGTAAAACTTGCCGGGAATTTTCTCTCGCCGCAGCGCCCGCTCAGCCTCGCGGCGGTTTCGGGCGGCTTTCGCGGCCGTGCTGGACAATGATGTCGAAGCCTTCGTCGCGCAGAGCCGCGAACATGCGTTCGGCGTGATCGGCGCCTGCGGTCTCGACTATGCACGACACGTCCACGGTTGAAAGGTCGCTGGTGGCGAACGCGCGGTCGTGGAAGATGTCCTTGACGGACGCTCCTACGCGCGCGAGCGTTTCTGTGAGTCTGGCGAGTCCGCCGGGGCGGTCGCTGACGGTTGTTAGGAAGCGAGTGAGGCGGCCGTCGGCTGCGAGGCCGCGCTCGATGACGCGGCCGATCATCGCGGGGTCGATGTTCCCGCCGCAGAGCGGGAGCGCGACGCACTTCCCGCGGAGGTCTGGGAGGGTCCCGGCGAGCAGGCCGTCCTCCGGCTCGGAGATCAGCGCCGCCAGCCCCGCGGCGCCGGCGCCTTCGACGACAGATTTCTCGTACTCCATAAGCCGCAGAACCGCGAGCGAGATGGCCTGCTCGGAGACCATGACGAGCGCGTCGATGAGCGGGTCGGCGGTTTCGAAGGCGTTGGCGCCGACGTCGGGCGTCGCAAGCCCGTCGGCGAGGGTTTTGCCGACTTCGACGTGCACGGGCCTGCCCGCGTCGCGCGCCGCGTGAAAGGTCGCGGCGCGTTCAGGCTCGACGCCGATGATCCGCGTGGCGGGCGCGACGTGTTTGACGGCGGCGGCGACGCCGGCGATCAGCCCGCCGCCGCCGATCGGGACGATGACCGCGTCGGGCGCGGCCCCGTGCTGCGCCGAAACCTGTTCGATGATTTCAAGCCCCATAGTCCCCTGGCCGGCGATGATGGCGGGGTCGTCGTAGCCGTGGATGTATGCAAGGTTTTCATCGGCGGCGAGCCGGCGGGCCTCGGTGTAGGCTTCGTGGAAGGTCTGCCCGTGCTGCACGACGCGGGCGCCGAACTGCGCGCAGGTTGCGCGCTTGACGAGCGGCGCGGACTGGGGCATCACGACCGTGACCGGGACGCCCAGCAGTTTCCCGTGCCAGGCGAGGCCCAGGGCGTGGTTCCCCGCGGACGCGGCGATCACGCCGGCGCGTCTCTGAGCGTCCGTCAGCAGCAGCAGCGCGTTGCGGGCGCCACGCTCTTTGAACGAGCCGGTGCGCAGAAAATTTTCCATCTTTACATAGAGTTCGCAGCCCAGCAGATCGGACAGCGCCTCCGAACGCAGGCAAGGCGTGACGGGGACGCCCGGGCGGATCCGGACCGCAGCCGCGGCGACATCGGCATGTGTGATACGCATCACGCCAATCTACCGCAGCGGCGAGCGGAAGATCGATTCGCCGCAGCGGCGCGGAGGTCGCGGGCGGGGGTTAGGGATGGGGAGGAGCGGCGAGATGCTCCTGTCGGAGTAATTGAACCGGACTCGAGCGATTATCATAAAGCCCAAGGATGAATCCCTGGGCTTTGGATGTGACGCGCGTGTCTGGGGGTTACTTCTTCAGCAGTCGTTCGAGGAAGTGGATGTCCACGCCGCCCTTGCGGAACGCGGCGTTGGACATCAGTTCGAGTTGCAGAGGGGCGGTGGTGCGGATCGGCTCGATGGTGAGTTCGCGCAGGGCCCGGGCCATGCGGTCCATGCACTGCTCGCGGGTGTCGTCGTGGACAATAAGTTTGCCGATCATCGAATCATAGTTGGGGGGGACGCGGTATCCGGAGACGCAGTGGGTGTCCATGCGGACGCCGGGTCCGCCGGGCGGTTCGAAGCGGTCGATCACGCCGGGCGACGGTGTGAAGTTTTTCGCGGGATCCTCGGCGTTGATGCGGCACTCCATCGCGTGGCCGTTGCGTTTGAGATCGCGCTGCTTGAAGGGGATCGGCTCTCCCGCGGCGACGCGGATCATGGAGCGGACGAGGTCCACGCCGGTGATCATCTCGGTGACTGGGTGCTCGACCTGCAGGCGTGTATTGACTTCGAGCATATAAAAGTTTTGTTTTTCGTCGACGAGGAACTCGACGGTGGCGGCGCCGTGGTACTTGGCTTTTTTCAGGAGCGACGCGGCGCGTTTGCAGACCTCGTCGCGGCGTCGCGAGTCGAGGCCGGGCGCCGGGGCTTCTTCGATGAGTTTCTGATGTCGTCGTTGTATGGAGCAGTCTCGTTCGAAGAGGTGGACGGCGCCGCCGAGTTTGTCGCCGAGAACCTGGACCTCGACGTGTCGGGCGGCTTCGAGGAATTTTTCGATGTAGACGCGTCCGTCGCCGAAGGCTGCCTGGGCTTCCTGCTTTGCGCGTGAGACACCGGCGAGGAGTTCGTCGCGGTTGCGCGCGATGCGCATCCCGCGGCCGCCGCCGCCCGCGGCGGCCTTGATTATTACCGGGAAACCGATCTTCTCGGCTTCGTAGAGGGCTTCATCCTCGGACGCGACGGCGTCCTCGGAGCCGGGGAATACGGGCACCTTGGCCTCGCGCGCGAGACGCTTGGCGGCGACCTTGTCCCCGAGGAGCGCCATGGCTTCGGGCGTCGGGCCGATGAACTCGATCCCGCAGTCGCGGCAGACCTCGGCGAAGTGCGCGTTCTCGGAGAGGAAGCCGTAGCCCGGATGAATGGCGTCGGCGCCGGTCTGCTCGGCGGCGGAGATGATCCGCGCGATGTCGAGATAGGACTGCGACGCCGGGGGAGGCCCGATGCAGACCGAGCGATCGGCGAGTCTGAGGTACGGGGCCCCCGCGTCGGCGGTCGAGTAGACGCACACGCACTCGACGCCGAGCTCCCGGCAGGCGCGGATCACACGCAGGGCGATCTCGCCCCGGTTCGCGATGAGGATTCGATTGAACATGGTCGGTCTCGGCCCGCGTCAGTTCGGACGGACCAGGAAGAGTTTCTGCCCGAACTCGACCGGCTCGCCGTCCTTGACCAGCATCCGCTCGATAGTCCCGGCAAGCCCGGCCTGCACCTCGTTGAAGACTTTCATCGCTTCGATCAGGCATACAACCGTGTCCGGGCCGATCGGGGCGCCGACCTTCACGAAGTGCGGCGACTCGGGGTTCGGGCGGGCGTAGAACGTCCCGACCATCGGGGACTCGATCGCGAGCAGGCCGGCGCCGGTGTCTGTCGCAACGGGAGCGGCGCCCGGTGCGGGCACGCCGGCGTGATTCGGCGTCGGAGCCGCGATGTGCGCGGGGACGGTGTGCATAGCCGGGGCGACGGCGCGCTTCAGGCAGACGGTTTCGTCCTTGTCGCGGAGATCGAGTTCGCTCAGGTCGTTCTCGATCATCAGCCGTACGAGTTGCTCTAGACGTTTATTGTCGATCATCGTGCCGCCCAGTCTACCGCTTTCGGGAGCGTGGACAGCCGGCGGGCGCCCCGCTCGGTGACGAGCACGTCGTCTTCGATCCGGACCCCGCCGACACCCGGTATATAGACGCCCGGCTCGATCGTGACGACCATGCCCGGCGCCAGAACGTCCGGGCTGATCTTTGAAAGCCGGGGCGCCTCGTGGATGTCAAGCCCGATCCCGTGCCCAAGCCCGTGCCCGAAACGCTCGCCGAGCCCGGCACGCTCGATGACCGATCTTGCTTCGGCGTCGACCGCTGCGCATTTTCTGCCTGGCGCGACCGCGGCGATCCCCGCTTCGTGCGCTTCGAGCACGACCGCGTATATCTCGCGCATCGCTCGAGGCCAGCGACCGAACGAGATCGTCCGCGTCATATCACTGTGATAGCCGGCGACGACCGCGCCCCAGTCGACCAGCAACGTCCCGCCGGAGCGGGCCTTCGCGGGCCCCGGGCGGTAGTGAGGCTTCGACCCGTTCGGGCCGGCTGCGACGATGGTGGGGAAGGCCGGTCCCTCGGCGCCGAGCGAGCGCATGCGGTGTTCGAGGTCGGCGGCGATGTCCGCTTCGCGCATCCCGGGCCGGGCTACTTCGAGTGTTTCGAGGAAGGCACGCTCCTGCACGGCGATCGCCCGGCGGATCAGCGCGATCTCGGTTTCGTCCTTAATAATTCGAAGCCCGGCGACGAGACCGATCGTGTTCTTTATACGCCGAGCGCCGATTAGCCGGGCGAGTGTGGCGCGGGTCGCGACGGTCGTGTGCTCGGCCTGGATTCCGGCGGTTTCGGTCGCGGGGATAGCGTCGGCGGCGGCTTCGGCGATCGCGCCCTTGCGGAGCAAGACCGTTACGCCGGGGATCGCCGAGAGTTCTTCCGCGAAACGGAAGTCGCTGACGACGACCGCCTGCCGAGGTGTGAGGACGAGCCAGGAATCTTCGCCGGTGAAGCCTGTGAGAAAGCGTATGTCGCGCGGGTTGGTGACGAGGTAGGCGCCGAGGCCTCGCGCGCGGAGCAGGGTTCTCAGTCGGCGCCGACGTGAGTCGTGGTGGTCGGGCGCAGTTTTTTCGGTGCGGGGCATGGAGCCGAAGCATACAGGCGGCCGGCGCGGGGCAGAACGACCTAGAAATCGGATTCGGCCGCGGGCGCACGGGCGGGAGCCCGTGCCATTGTTTGATGCAGCCGGGCGTCTCGCCCGTGACGCTGGGAAATGGCGGGCGTTAGTTGTCATAGTGTTCGCGTGAGGTACCTGGCGATAGATCTCGGGGACAAGCGGACGGGGCTGGCGGTCGGGGACGACGAGACCCGGATCGCGTCGCCGGTCGGCGTGATCGAGGCGCCGATGGCGCCGGGTGATCGGCTGCTCGAAGAGATCGCGCGGGCGGCGGAGGAACACGGGCCGGACGCGATCGTCGTCGGGCTGCCGCTGAATATGGACGGTACGGAAGGGCAGCGGTCGAAGATAGTGCGCGTGTTCGGGGGAAGGATCGGCGCGCGGCTGGGGCTCCCGGTGGAGTATGAAGACGAGCGTCTGTCGAGCGCCGAGGCGGACTGGTCCATGGCGCGGACGGGTCTGACGCGGGGTCAAAAGAAAAGCCGCCGCGACTCTATGGCCGCGGCGGCGATCCTTCGAACGTTCTTCGCCGGCCGTGGGGGAGCGGGCTGAAGAACGATCGAGGGGTTTACCGCGATGTTGAGGGTTTCAGGAGGGCTTCTTGGTTGAGAGGATGAAGAACTGCTCGACGATGATCTCGCCGGCGACTTTCTTCCCGATGATGTTGTT
>CAZTEE010000085.1:0-1722 GCA_964611775.1 uncultured Phycisphaeraceae bacterium
GGCGGAGGTCGTACGCCTCGGCGTCGATTTGTCCGACACGAAGCACCGACAGGTCCGCTGCTCCGAAGCCCAGGCCGATCCCCATCCAGATCATCGTTCGGCCACGGTCGTCGGTCGCTTCGAGCAGCTTCTCCAGTTGCCTGACGGTTGGCAGTGCTCGCCGCTTGCTCGGCTTGCCGTGGACGATATCGCGGGAGTCCCAGTTCCACGCGAGCATCTGCTGACCGTGCTCGGGACGACCGGCCCGGTCGATGATCCGCTTGATCATCTGCATCCGCTTGCCCACCTGCGACGCCGAGTAACCTTTGTCGACGAGCTGCCGGTTGAATACTTCAACATCGGCCATGGGCAGGTCTTCCACCCGCATCCTCGCCGCGGCACCCTTGCCGTGCCGCTTGTTGATGAAGGCCAGGAAGTCCTTGATGTGCTTCTGGCGGTCCGTGAATACCGGCCGGGCGACGGTTCCCCGTGCCTTGGGGACTCCCTCCTCCCGGACCGAAGCCTCCATCAGCCGGATGAGGCCGGAGGCCACCTCCACCAACGAGCCAGGGGCGATCGCGGGACCGCCAGCCGAGGCTCGGACAGCACGGGGCTTGGGCTCCGCCCCGTCACCATCTCCGCCCGCCAGGTGCCGGGACAACCACTGGGTATACGCCACCTTCGCCTCGCCCTCGGTCTCAACCGCGAAGCGGTGCTTCTTGGCGACGCCGGTGTCGGTGTCGCGGTAGTTGACGTGCCATCCCAGGCCCCGGGTGGTCGTGTGGCAGAGCTTGGGGATCCGTTTCTTCAGATTGACCGAGCCGGGTCGCTTTGCCATATACTGCCGGTGCCTCCGATGGACGGCCTGAGCTGAAAATGTCGTGCAAGTCTAGCTCAAAAAGTCGTGCATCGGAGACCAAGACCCGGTTTTTGACACTCTAGCGGGTGTAGTTCAGTGGTAGAACGTCAGCTTCCCAAGCTGAATGTCGAGGGTTCGAGTCCCTTCACCCGCTTTGTGACGCCCAGGATCGCGGTGTAACGCGGGTGAAACCGCCCTCGATCAACGCCTAATCAGGCTGGCGATCCGACACGCCGCGTACTGCGCGCGCCGTGCTCGAAGCAACGCTCGCAGCGTGTGAGGCATAAACCATGAGAAAAGTCCAGTTCGCGGGGATCCTGTGCGCGGTTTCGGCCGTCGCGGTCGCTGTTGTCACGCTCACACCGAGGGTCACGGCTGAACAACAGCCCGCGCTCGGCGAGCAACTTGTCCGGGGCCTGCTCGCGACACCGGGTTGCCTCGGCGTGCAGACCGCGGCGACTAGCACGGGGCGAAACGCGATCTTCGCGTGGTTCGAGGACAAGGCTGCGGTGAAGCGGTGGTACTACAGCGAAACACACAAGGGCGCGATGGCCGCGGCGGGAGCGCAGCCGGGCGGCGACCCGCTCGAGCATGTGTCCGACGACGCCGGGCCGATCATGGTGATCGCGTCGCTCGTGTTCACGGACAGGCCGATGATCGAAGGCCTGAACATGCCGATTTCGAGCATCTCGATCGAACTCTACGAAGCGCTCCCGGGCGGCGCGTTCGTAACCGATCGGTTCGCGCCGCCGACCGTCGCCGTGCCGCACATGAAGGATCTAAGCCCGAACTAAACACAACAGATGCGGCCGCCTTTTCGCCGGCAAGTGCCCCCCGAAGGACTCGAACCTTCAACCCGCTGATTAAGAGTCAGCTGCTCTACC
>CAZTEE010000085.1:1732-7430 GCA_964611775.1 uncultured Phycisphaeraceae bacterium
ATTCGGCCGCGCAGCCTCGCACAACGACCGACGCCGATACCATGACCCCGGACGAGCGGCTGAACATCGCTAAGTGGCTGAATGGCAACAGGTTCTGCATCGACTCGCACGAGGATGCGCCGCCTTGCACAGGCCAAACAGAAAGTACCCCCCGAAGGACTCGAACCTTCAACCCGCTGATTAAGAGTCAGCTGCTCTACCGATTGAGCTAGGAGGGCGTCGCCGTCGGAGTCCCGGCCGGGCCGGCACGCTTCGGGCGACTGCGACCGGCAGTGTAGCCCTCAGCGCGGCTGCGTCCAGTTCGGGATTCTCGCGCACACCGAGGAACACACAGGGATTTCATCCCTGGGCTTTGCGGAGCGGGCGCGAATCGCACCGTGCGCCGGTCGGCCGTCGGTTAGAACCGCACTGTCCAGGCCCGGCTCGTGGAGCCGGGACAACCCCGATCCCTTGATTGACAGCCCCCCGGGCCGCGGGTAGCCTCCCCGATCGCCCCGCGACGGTCGGCCGGCCCGAGCACCGACGGCGGGCGCCCTCGCACGATACCGACTCACAGGCCGATCGGGCCGCGGATACGCCATGCATCCCACACATAGAACAAGCCCGGGCCGGACTCGTCGCCGACGCGCTCACCACGCGATCGCCCCGACTCAGACAGTCTCATGCCCGAACTGCGGTACGGCCAAGCGTCCCCATAACGCCTGCCGCAACTGCGGGTACGTCCGACCGGGCCTGACGCTGAAGAACCGCGAGGGCTGAGCCGATGCGCATCGCGATCGACGCGATGGGCGGGGACCATGCGCCCGGGGCCATCCTTCAGGGCTGCTTCGAAGCGCTGCCGCTGCTCGACGCGAGTGACAGCCTTGTTCTTGTAGGCCCGGCGGATCTCATCCGCGATGCGATTCACAAAAACCGCATCGACGATCCCCGCGTGGTCGTCGAACACGCCCAAGACACGATTGAGATGCACGAATCGCCCGTCGAGGCCGTCCGGCTCAAGCCGGATTCCTCGATAGTTCGGCTGTGCAAGCTAGGCAGCCGAAAAGCCGACGCCCCATATGACGCCGTCATCAGCGCCGGGAACACCGGCGCGATGGTCTCCGCAGCAACAATGTTCATGCGGCGTCTTCCCGGGGTGCATAGGCCCGGGATCGCGGCTGTGATCCCGAGTTTCGGCGGGCACTTCGTCCTCTGCGATGTCGGCGCCAACCCCGAACCCCGAGCCCTGCACCTCGCCCAGTACGCAGTCATGGCCGAGACATACGCGCGCCTCGCGCTCGGCGTGCAGAACCCTCGGATCGCGCAACTCTCCATCGGGGTCGAAGCGGGCAAGGGCACGCGAATGATCCGCGAGGTCCGCGCATCGCTCGAACAAGCGCCCGGGATTAATTACATCGGCTACGTCGAAGGACGCGACCTCTTCGCCGGCGGCGCCGATGTCGTCGTCACCGACGGGTTCGTCGGCAACGCCATGCTCAAACTCTCGGAAGGCCTCGCCGGCGCGCTCCTGCGCGCCATCTTCAGCGAGGTCGCCGCGTACGACCAGTCGCTCGCAGCCCGGCTCATGCCGCTCGTCGATGTCTTCAAGAAAAAGAACGACTACCACGAATACGGCGCCGCGCCCCTGCTCGGGGTCAACGGCGTGTGCATGATCTGTCACGGCTCCAGCGAGCCGCGCACAATCGTCAGCGCCATCCGAAACACCCGCGAATATCTCCGCAACGACGTCAACGGCGCGATAGTCGATCGTCTCGCCGATGTCGGGCCCGCGCTCGATCGCGCCGTCGCAGCACAGGAAGCTTCCACCGCGCCGGAGCCGGCATGAGCGAACCCCGCACAAGCCCGGCGTATCAGCGAGCGACACCGCCACCCGCGCCAAGGCTCGGCGTGCAGATCGCCGGGACCGGGCACGCCGTCCCCGAGCGCCGGCTCACCAACGCCGATCTCGAGCGCATCCTCGACACTTCGGACGAGTGGATCGTCCAGCGCACCGGCATCCACGAACGCCGCGTGTGCGACCCGGCGCGCGGCGAATCAGTCCGCACGCTCGGTATCGCCGCTCTCCGCGGAGCGCTCGCCGACGCCCGGCTCGAGCCGGGTTCTCTTGAACTCGTGATCCTCGGCTCGGTCAGCGGCGAGACGCGCGTGCCCGCGGTGGCGTGCCGGATTGCGGCGGAGGTCGGCGCTGGGAACGCCGGCGCTATGGACATCATCGCCGCGTGCAGCGGGTTCGTCTACGGGCTTAATATCGCGCACGACCTGATCCGCGGCGGGTCGTACCGCAATGTCGCCGTCATCGGCTGCGACGCGATGAGCACGATCGTCGATCCCACCGACCGCCGCACCGCGATCCTCTTCGGCGACGCCGCCGGCGCCGCGATCCTGCGCGCCAGCGACGACACCTCCAAAGGCGTGATCGCCCAGTGCATGCACGCCGACGGCTCGCGCTGGGAAGATCTTTACCTCCCCTGTCGCGATGGCGACCTCCCCCCCGGCGCAACCTGGGACGACGGCCCGCCCGGATGCCTGCGCATGAACGGCCGCGAGGTATACAAGTTCGCCGTCAAGACATTCAGCGCGCTGATCTCGGAAACACTGGAAAAAGCAGGCCTCGACGCGTCGGACATCGACATGTACATCGCGCACCAGTCCAACGCGCGGATCCTCGAATCGGCGCGCGAGCGCTTCGGCATCCCCGAAGATAAGATTTACATCAACATCGACCGGTACGGGAACAGTTCGGCTGGGTCTGTCCCCCTGTGCCTGTCGGAGCTGCGCCGGGACGGACGGATCGCCGATGGCGCGTTGATTCTGTTCGTCGCTTTCGGGGCCGGGCTGACCTGGGCGAGCAGCCTGTGGCGCGTCTGAACGCCGGCCGCGAAAGCCGAACTCCCTGGGCGAAACCATGAACGAACCAAACATCATCCTATGCCCGGGCCAGGGCGCGCAGCGTGTCGGGATGGGCAAGGCCTGGTTCGACGCCAGCCCCGCCGCCGCCCAGACCTTCGGCGCCGCCGACGCGATCCTCGGCGACACGCTCGGCGCACCGCTATCTCAGATCTGCTTCACCGGCCCAGCCACTACGCTCGACCGCACGGACGCCGCCCAGCCCGCGCTGTACACCGTCGGCGTCGCGTCATGCCAGGGCTGGATCGGCGACAGCGAAGTCCCCGTCGCCGCCGCCGCCGGGCTTAGTCTCGGCGAATACACCGCGCTGCACCTGGCCGGGGCGATCTCGTTCGAGGACGGACTTCGGCTCGTCGCGCTGCGCGGCCGCGCCATGCAGGACGCCGCCGAGAAAAGCGAAGGCGGGATGGTCGCGCTAATCGGCGCGGACGAGACCCAGGCCCTCGAACTCTGCGCCGCTGCGATCACCGGTCGGCCCGATCTGATCCTCGTCCCCGCGAACTTCAACTCGCCGGGGCAGATCGTCCTCTCCGGTCACGCCGAGGCGTGCGACCGCGCCGCCGAGCGCGCAGCCGACGCGGGATTCCGCACGACCCGGCTCGCGGTCGCCGGCGCGTTCCACTCCCCGCTGATGAAGCCGGCGGCGGATCGGCTCGCCGATGCCCTCGAATCGGTCCAGATCTCCGAGCCACGCTGCCCGGTCCTCTCGAACGTGACAGGCAATCCGCACTCGGACACATCAAGCGGGTCGTACGCGGCGAGCGTGCGGGCGGCTCTCGCAGCACAGTTGACTTCGCCCGTCCGCTGGGACGATTGCTGCCGCTGGCTTGCCGCCAACGCGCCGGGCGCCTATCACGAACTAGCCCCCGGGCGATCTCTCGCGGGCATGATGAAACGGATCGAACGCTCGATCAAGGTGACAAGCCATGACGAACCCGGCTCGGACGAATAAACACACTCGGCTAGCACTGGCGCTCGCTTGCCTGGCGCTCCCCGTGATCGTTTCCGCTTGCGGCAAGAAGGAAGAACAGGCCGCCGACACCGGCGCGTTCACGCCGGCGCCCGTCACCCCGCCCCCGGCGCCCAGGCTCCGCCCGGCGGACCTCGGGCTGGCGTCGAAGGTCCAGTTCCCCGCTGAACTTATGCCCGAGAACGAGGACGAAGCGCGAGGGGTGGCGTCGCTCGCCAACGCCATCGCATCGGGCAACGCCGACAATCTCGCCGGCATGCTCGACCGCGCCGACGCCGCAGTGCTGAGAGAACTCCGCGAATCCGGCGAGTGGGACCGCGCGACTGCCGCTGCGACCGCCGTCCGAGTCGTCTCTCTCCAATCGACCGGCGCGAGCGTCCGCGTCGGGCTGGCGATCGAAGAACCTGCCGGGGCGTACCTGCTCGGCTGGGAAGGGACGCAATCCCGCGGCGAATGGTCGTTTCGCGCGCTGCCGGTCGTAAGCCCGCCCGCGTCGAAAGCCTCCGATCTCGACGGCGTCGCGCTCGCGGAGATGGACGTGCCCGCGGTCGGGCCGATCATCGAGGACGCTCCCCCGCCGCGACCGCCGGTGAATGAAAACCAGCGGCGCCGGCCTTCAACACGCGGCCTGGGCGGCTGACTGCGCGACTATCGCTGATCCATTACTCTGACGAACTTCCCGCACACCGGGCGCCGAGCGCTCCGGTGCGAAATCGCTGACGATCGACCCGAGGAGCCGCGCTGTGCCCGTCGATGCAAACCAACGAATCGCCGTGGTCACGGGCGCCAGCCGCGGGATCGGCCGCGCGATCGCGCTTAGCCAGGCGGGGTGCGGCCGGCGCGTAATTCTCATGTCCCGCAGCGAAGGCCCGCTCTCCGAGGTCCGCGCGGAGATCGAGGCCGCCGGCGGCGCCGCCAACATCGTCGCCGTCGATGTCTCAGACACCGCCGCCTTCCAATCCGCGATCGAAGGCGTGATCGAAGAGTTCGGCCGGCTCGACGTGCTCGTCAACAACGCCGGGATCACCCGTGACGGCCTCGTCATGCGCATGAGCGACGAGGACTTTGAAGTCGTCATCAGAACCAACCTTACATCCGCATTCGTCGCGTGCCGGAGCGCCTCGCGCGCAATGATGAAGCACCGTTTTGGACGGATCGTCAACATCGCCTCGACCTCTGGCGTGGTGGGCAACCCCGGGCAGGCGAACTACGCCGCGAGCAAGGCCGGCCTGATCGGCCTGACCAAATCGCTGGCGAAGGAACTGGGTTCGAAGGGGATCACCGCGAACGTGGTAGCGCCGGGCTTCGTCGAGACGGACATGACGGCGTCGCTGGGCGATGCCGTCCGAGGCCGGGTGGTCGATCTGATGGCTGTGAAACGGCTCGGGACGCCCGAGGACATCGCCGCGGCGGTGGCCTACGTCGCGTCCGACCAAGCCGGGTATCTGACCGGCCAGGTCCTTTGCGTAGACGGGGGCCTGACTATGTGCTGACACGTCGCCCGCTTGCCGATCCCGGCGCCTCGTTGGCGACGGGCGGGCGGGGCGATATATTCGAGAATCCGCCTCGGCCGTTCGAGGGCGTTTCCCGCCCCGGCCTTGGCCATGCCGGAGAAGAACGCAGTGACCGAAGCAGAGATCGAAGCCAAGGTGTTCGACATCGTCTCGGAGCAGATGAGCGTCGACAAAGCCGAGATCAGTCGTGACACGAGCTTTGTCAATGACCTCAACGCCGACAGCCTCGACACGGTCGAACTGGTGATGGAGCTCGAGGACGAATTCGAGACCTCCATCCCCGACGAGGAGGCGGAGAAGATCCAGA
>CAZTEE010000086.1:0-7326 GCA_964611775.1 uncultured Phycisphaeraceae bacterium
GGTGGAGGTCGATCGGGCGGTCCCCGATGGCGCACCCGCCGGGCATGGCGGCCCGCGCCGACCCACGCCTGGCGAGCATCGGCCCGAGAACGCACACGCTGGCGCGCATGGTCCGGACGATCTCGTATCGGGCGTGACTGGCGGTTTCGATCTTGGTTTGTAGTCGGAGCGGAGCCGCTGGGCTGCGGGGTTCAGCGCGTCCTAGAAGAGCGACGTTCGGGGAAGGGTTCAGGCGTGCTGCGTCGGCGCCGAGTTCGGCGAGCAGGGCGAGCATGTTGCGGATGTCGGCGAGGTCCGGCACTCCGCGGAGCGTTACGGGGCGGTCGGTGAGGAGAGCGGCGGCCATTTCGGGGAGGGCGGCGTTCTTGGCGCCGTTGACCCGGATCGAGCCGTTGATGGGTGTTCCGCCTCGGACCAGAAAGGCATCCATGCCGTGATCTCCCTTTTCAGGATGGTCTTCGTGCTTATTCGGGCCTTCCCGCCGGGCTGGACCCGGCCGGGCCGGGCTTGGATCGGATCTGAGCGATTCGGTCCGGTCCGAATATATCGGTCGCCGGCCCGCAGGAACGGGTGTTGAATACCCGTTGACAGCACAGACTGCGCAGTGTGACGGCGATCGGCGTCGAGAGCGTGCAAGCCGCTTCTGATCGGATTCGTCGAATCGTACGGTTGTCACAGAGTCAGTCTGGCTCGCGACTGCCGGCTTCGTTGACGCCGGCGCCGGCGGGCCATCCGAGGAGGTGAGCGAGATGAAACGGACCGAAAGCACGAATCGAATCACGGGCCTCGCGATGACCGCGGCGGGCTTGGCGACGGCGGCCGGCCTGGTCCTCTGGGCGTCGAGTGGGGCCGAGGCGGCGCAGCCTTCGGGCGCTTCGGGGCTGCCGGAAGCGATCACCCTCACGGGCGTCGTACGCGACTTCCGCGAGCGGAGCGTCTCGGGCGGGCATCCCGACTTTGAACGCCGCCCCGCCGGCGGGTTCGGCATGTACGTCGGCAATGTCGCAGAGCAACTCGACGGGCAGGGCAAGCCGCTCTTCACCGGCATGGGCAAGAAGGTCAACAACCAGTGGAAGGACGCCCAGGGACGAAACATCAGCGCGAATCTTTACGACCCGAGCGCCGGCGACACCGCCGGGTCCTACGGCTCGCCGGATCCCGGTGGGATCCAGTCGCAGAACACCTTTGCGCAGTGGTTCCGCGAAGCGCCCGGTGTGAACATGTCCGCGCCCCTATCGATCACGCTCAAACGCCAGCCTGGCACGTCCATCTACACATTCGACGATAAGTCCGATCCGAACTACCAGTCCCTCGGCGGGTTCTTCCCGATCAACGGCCAACTCTTCGGCAACTCCGCGGGCGGCGACAAGAACTACCACTTCACCTTCGAACTCACCACTGAGTTTGTTTATAAAGAGAACACCGGGCAGGTCTTCTCATTCACCGGCGACGACGACGTCTGGGTCTTCATCGACGGGAAAAAGGTCATCGACATCGGCGGCGTCCACTCCGCCATCTCGCAGACCATCGACCTCGACCGTCTCAGCTGGCTCGTCGACGGACAGAAGTACAGCCTGAAATTCTTCTTCGCCGAACGGCACCGCACGCAGTCGAACTTCCGGATCGACACGACGCTGAACCTGCGCAACGCGGAACTCCCGCGCGTCACCGGCATGTACGACTGAGCAACCACGGTGCGCCCGCGGCCCACGGCCGGTGGGCGATGCGCACCCGACTCGGTTACCTCTGTTTCATCACGCCTCCAACCACGCCGTCGTTCGGTCCGCTTGTCCGGGCCGGACGACGTTTTTTCACATAATTTATTGTTGTTTTGCTCGTCGGTCCACGGGCGTTCGGCTGCGCATGAGAATCAGCGTCGCGAGGGCGGGATGCCCGGGCAGCGGAGATTGTTCTCGGCCGGGTGGGGATGGGTGTATTGTTGTGCAACAATGATGAACGGTCCCGGGCGGCCAGGATTGGTGCTTCAGGTGTTCGCGTTGATTCTGGCCTTCGCGGCGCTCGGTGCAGATGAGATAGTTGTGTTGGATAGCGATACCCGTTACGGAACGGGTCTTGGCTGGATAACTTTAGATCGGTGGTTCTACTGGTTCCGACCAGTGGCCGCCGGCGTGGCGGACGATTTTGCCGGTGGCGATGTAGATGACCTGCTCGGCGATATTGGTGCAGTGGTCGCCGATGCGTTCGAGTAGGTTGGCGACGGTCTGGGTGGCGAACGCGAACTCCACGCCGACGGCGCCGGCGGCCACGGCGTGCTGCATCTCGCGGAGGATTGCGCGCTCGAACTCATCGACCGCGTCGTCGCTGGAGAGGACCGCGCGGGCGACGGCCGTGTCCTCGCGCTCGAAGGCGGAGACGGAGTCGCGGGTGATCCCGACGACGCTGTTGGCCATGACGCGGAAGCGGTCGCCGGGGCGGTCGGTGAGTGTGTCGAGTGCGGGGATCTGCTCGGCGATGTCGCCGGCGAGGTCGGCGCAGCGCTCCAGTTCATTATTGACTTTCACGATCATCAGGACCAGCCGAAGGAGGCGCGGCTCGAGGTCCACGGTCGCGCGGGCGATGTCGGTGAGCAGATCGACGGCGGCCTGTTCGAGTTCCACATCGGCGCGGTCGATCACCGCGTCGTGCTCGATTACCCAGCGGGCCTTGTCGCGGTCGCGGTCGAAGACGGCTTCGACGGCGGCCTCGACCATGCGCTCGACGCGGCGCCCCTGCTCGGTGAGGTCCGCCTTGAGGCGCAGGATGCGTCGCTGGAATGGATCGGTCGGAGTCGGCATGGCGTGGGCGCCCGCGGGCTGTGACACGGTATCGCGAGCGGGCGTCGGCTGTATCATCGGCCCGCAGACAACAACAACGCCACTCGGGAGCACGCCATATGCCGTTCACCATCGAATCAGTCCACGCCCGGCAGATACTCGACTCGCGCGGGACGCCGACCGTCGAGGCGGAGGTGTTTCTGGCGGGGGGAGCGTTCGGGACGGCGGCCGTGCCGAGCGGCGCGAGCACCGGCGAGCACGAAGCCGTGGAACTACGGGACGCCGACGACCCGGCTTATATGTGCAAGGGTGTCATGAAGGCGGTCGAGAACGTCGTAACTCGGATCGCCGACGAGGTTGTCGGGCTTGACGCGCGGGATCAGGAAGATGTCGATCGGACGATGATCGACCTCGACGGGACGCCGAACAAGGCAGAACTCGGCGCCAACGCGATCCTCGCGGTCTCGCTGGCGACGGCGCGGGCGGTGTCCGAGGCCGTCGGGCTGCCGTTGTGGAGGTATCTCGGCGGGACGGGGGCGCGGATACTCCCAGCGCCGATGCTCAACATACTCAACGGTGGCAAGCACGCCGACAACACCGTCGATTTCCAGGAGTTCATGATCCAGCCGCTGGGGTTCGAGAGTTATGAGGACGGCCTGCGCGCGGGCGTCGAGATCTATCACGCGCTCAAGGGCGTGCTCAAAGCGGAGGGCCTATCGACGGCCGTCGGCGACGAGGGCGGCTTCGCGCCGGATCTTAAGAACAACGAGGACGCGATCCGCCTGATCGAGCGGGCGGTCGAAAAGGCCGGGTATTCCTGGGGCGAGCAGATCTTCCTCGCGCTCGACCCCGCGACCAGCGAACTCTGGAACGAGGCGGCCAAACTCGGCAAGCAGGGCTACTGCCTGTTCAAGTCGTCCAAGGAGGTGCTTTCGAGCGACGACATGATCGGCCTCTGGGCCGAGTGGCGCGAGAAGTATCCGATCGTGTCCATCGAGGACGGGCTTGCCGAGAACGACTGGGCGGGGTGGGCGAAACTGACAGAACGGCTCGGCGGCACGACTCAACTCGTCGGCGACGACCTCTTCGTAACTAACCCCGAGTTCGTCGCGCGCGGGCTGACCGAGGCCTGCGCCAACGCCGTCCTTGTCAAGGTCAATCAGATCGGAACCCTCACGGAGACCTTCGAGACAGTCGACCTCGCCATGCGGCACGGGTGGGGGGCGATCCTGAGCCATCGCTCGGGCGAAACCGAGGATTCGACGATCGCGGACATCGCCGTCGCCACGAACTGCGGGCAGATCAAGACGGGCGCGCCGTGCCGGAGCGACCGCACGGCCAAGTACAACCGCCTGCTGCGGATCAGCGAGGAACTCGGCGAGAGCGCGGTTTACGGCGGGCTGATGCTGCCTCGGGGCTGAGGCGAGCGCGGGTTTTCGCCGGGATGTATGTGTACGATGCCGGGCAGATGATCGGTCGTGCTTCAATACGTGCCCGGCGCGGGATGGTCCGTCGTGCGGCGCTGGCGGCGGCTGCGATGCTGCTGACGGGGGCGATCGGGCTGGCGGTGTGGTCCGCGGTCTCCGGGCGGGCGCCGACGAGGCCGACCGGGGCCGACATCCCCGCGCCGACGATCATGCCCGAAGGCGTCGCGGCTAGCCCTTCCTCGAGGCCCACGGTGGGTACGGTTGAGGACTTGCTCGGCGGGACGCTGGGCGCCTCCGACGAGGGCCGGCTCGAATTCGTCGACGAAACCGGGAGGGTCGTCCGCGAACTGGTCTACGCCCGGCTGGAGCCCGGCGAGGGCGGACGCGTCGCGGTGACTTCGCCCGAGGCGTGGGTCCGGCTCGATTCGGGAGCGGTCGTGCGGCTCACCGCCCGTAGCGCGAACCTGCTCCAGCCCGCGGGCAGGCGCGAACCGGAGTCGGGCCGATTCACCGGCGATGTCCGTGTGCGCTTCTACGAGTCGGATCCGCGCGGCGAGCGCGGCTCGCGTGCCGAGCCGAGCGCGACGCCGATACTCGAAGTGCGCACGGACTCACTTAACTTTGACATGTCGCTGGCGGAGGCGCGCACCGCGGACCCCGTGCGCGTCGAGGCCGCGGGAGTGGCGGTCGGATTCACGGGTTTCCGGCTTGTGTTAGACGAAACTCGCGATCGGCTGGCGTTCTTCGAGACTCGATCGGCGGGGACCGCGGCGTTCGATTTTCAGGCGATGCGCGCCGCTCGCGATCGCGAATCAATTAGAACTGAATCGAACGGCGATCCCCGGCGCCGCGCCGGAGTGGAAACGCTGTACTCGGCGACAATCGAAGGCGAGATCATCTTCGACACCGAGTCGCTCCGCGCAACAGCCGGCCGGCTCGACGCGCTCGCACGGCTGATCGACGGCGCGCTCACCCCCGCCACGATCGACAGTTTCGCGGCTCTACGTACTGATAACGGCGATGCGGCCGAGCGCGCGGACGGCGGAGATTCTGGGGACGGTTCGCGCGCGGTCTCGCTGGCGTGGTCGCGCGGGCTGACGGTCCGTGCAGCGGACGAAACACCCTTTGAACTTACCGACGAAGATGTATACGTCCGTCTCGCGGGCGAGCAGGGCGGCGTGGTCCGGTTGCGCGATTCTGCGAGCGGGCTTGATACGACGAGCGTGGGTGTTGAGGCGCGCGCTGTCGGGCGCCGGCTCGTGTGGTCGGGCCTCGGGCCGACGGGTGTAGTGGTGCGCGGGCGCGAATCGTTCGAGGCTGTGACCGGGCTTCTCGATGTCGATCTGAAGTCCGGGCTGGTGCTCGCGCCCGGGCCGGGGGAGATTCGTCGGCTGACGCCGGGCGCGCGAGCGGCCGATTCGCCGCGTGTGGCGCGGATCAGTTGGCGCGACAACGCGGCGTCGCAACTGGCGCGGACGCCCGATGGTGTTGATCTCGCGGCGGTCCCGCTGGTGCGCACGGCGGATTTCGTCGGCGGAGTCGAAGCGATCGACGGGCCGACCCGTGTCAGCGGGGATCGGCTCGGGACGGTGTTCGCGGCGTCGGCGGACGGGGCGACAGCGCTGTCTCGCGCGGTGGTGACGGGGTCGGCGCGTGTCGACGCCGGCGCCGACGGGGCGCTCGCGGCGGACCGTCTTGATATCGAGTTCGACACGAAGCGTCCCGGCGCCGCGACCCCGACCGTCGCGACCGCGCACGGGCGCGTCCGTGCCGAGCGCGACGGCGCGACGCTCGTCGCCGATCTCGCCGAGGCGAGGCTCCGCGCGGGAGCGGGCGGCAGGCTAGTCGTCGAATCTTTCACAGCCGAACTCGGGGTTCGTGTGAACACGGCCGACGGCGTGGTCGCCGAGGCCGCGGCGCTCCGTGCCTCGCCCGAAATCGGGCTTGTAGATCTCACCGGCACGCCCGCGAGCGTCGCGCAAGGCGCGGACGTTATCCTCGGTGATTCGATCAGGCTCGAAGAGACGACGCGGCGGCTGAGCGTGCTCGGCGCCGGGTCGCTCGAACGATCCGATCGGGAAAACTCGATTGGATACGAGTTCCTCCGGCTCACCTGGCAGGATTCGTTCGTCTATGACGACATAAGAGGGCAAGCCGAGGCGCTCGGGCAGTGCGTGCTCAACGCGGACCTCGCCGACCTCGGCCGGGACACCGTCACCGCGGCGACTCTGACGATCGACACGCTGCCCGCGGAAGTCCGAGCGGTGAACTCCGGCCAATCGCCGATCCGTCGTGCGGTGGCGACGGGCGGCTCGGGCGGGACGAACCCGCGCGATCCGGCGCGTGTCGAGTCGCGCCGCTACGCCGCAGACCCGGCCGCTCCGGGCGGACTGAGACTCACTCAACTGGTCGCGCTGGATTCGCCGGTGATCGAGTACGACGCGATTAAGGATCGCCTGCTGGCGCCGAGGCCCGGTCGGCTCGTTCTCGAGGATCGACGCGGGGAGATCGGCGACGCCGAACTCGCGCCCGGTGTTCAGACGCGAGGCACGACGCTCGTCGAGTGGGACGGCTGGCTCGACCTTCGCCGTGCCGACGGCTCGGTCGAGTTCCGCCGACAGGTCCGCGTCCGCCACCGGCCGCCCGCAGCGGCTCGAGTGACGGATCTCGAATGCGAACGGCTCGAAATCGCGTTCAGCCCGGCGGGCGCCGGCTCGGCGGGCGGCGGGGTCGGGTGGGGGCAGGCGTCCGGCGCGGTTTACATCGCCCAGGGCCGCCGGCAGGTCATCGCGGACCGCCTGCTCTACGACGCCACGCTCGGCTTCGCGGAACTCACCGCCAGCGCGGGCAACCTAGTCACAATGTTCGACGCGGACGTGCCCACCCCGCTCCTCGGCGAGCACCTCCGATGGGATCTCGTGCGCGACCGGGTCGAATGGCGGGGCGCACGTCCCGCCGCGGCCCCGGATTGATCGCGGAATCCAGCCCGGGCTGAGTCCGATCGGCCTCGGGTCGGTATACGCCGCGTGGCGTCCTACGATGCCCGGCTCGGTCCCGTCGGCGCCCTTCACGCCGCCCGAGCCGGAACGCCGGACCCCTTCCCGGCGTCTGAACATCAGCCCTCT
>CAZTEE010000087.1:0-7319 GCA_964611775.1 uncultured Phycisphaeraceae bacterium
CCCCCGCCGGGCCCGCCCCCCCCCCCCACCAGCCGTTTCCGCAGCAGCACGAGCGCCACGACCCCGGCGACCGCGACCAGCAGCACCACACCGACCAGTTTCACCACGCCCAGCGATCCCATCATGCCCTCAAGTTACACTCCCGACTCACGGCCGTCTGTAACTTGAACCCGGACACGCACAACCGCGACACACATCCGAGCAATTTCGACAGAGATCGACAATTTTTCAACATCCTGCGCAACAGCGACTTACAGACTTGACTATATGCATTATCGGCCGTCGCCGTGGATTGACCGTGCCGCGAGTTGGGCGGTTGCCTGGCGGGCTGGATTCGCGTGTTCTCGTCCCGTCTGCTGCTGGGACGGGCTGCGATGGGGCCGGCTTGGTTCGCCCGTGCGGCCGGCGTCGGTCGCGGTCAGCACAGGACTATGAACGTCATCAGTGTCAGGACTAGAATCCTGAAGCGGGTGTCGGTGAGCGTGAACGGCTTGAGTTCCAGAACGGTGGTCATGGCGGGTGTTCCGTGTGTCTTGGATTGTCGGTGCGGCTCTCGCGGGCAATGGGATAGGTTCAATCCGCGTGCCGACCGGCGGTCCGATCCGACAGCCCTCGATTGGGGCTTGGTAACACGGTCGGACGGTCCGGGAACCGGCGCGCGGCGTCGCGCGCTGCGTTCACCCGAAAGGACGCGTGTTGCATGAGAACAACAGGGATCGCGCGGCCGACATCGGCCGGTCAAGGCCGACCCGATCCCCGTACCGTCGCCGGGTTGATCCCGGCGCGGGTTATGATGTGGTTATCGGCGTGCGTGGCGGTCTTGTGTGTCGGGGTGTCGGCGTGGGGAGCGCCGAGCGCGCCGGGAACGATGCGGGCTTTCTCGGATCTTGAAGGATGGATCCGCGCGTGGGAGGTCCCGACCGGGGGTGCGGCGTCGGACGTGTCACCCGACCCCGAAGGGACGACCGCCGCGTGCGTGACGTTGCGGCTTGGGGGGCGTGTCGTGGGACGGGCGACGGCGGTGTCCGATAGCGGTGACGCGGTGCGGCTGGCGGCTCGCGGAGCGCTGGCTCAGGCCTCGCAGCGTGTGCCGGTCGAGCGTGACGCGTTGCGGCGTGAGAGGCTCGTCGCGCTGGCGCCGAGCGTCGAGATTGATCTGCAGATCGCGGGGCCTTTCGTGCCTCTATCTGCGCGATCGCTCGCGGAGGCTGGGCATAGCGTGAACCCCGGGCGTGAGGGCGTCGCGGTGCGTATCGGTCGGGCGACCGAGGCCGTCTTCCCAGGGGTTATGCTCTCGACAAACATGACTCCGGCGGACGGTTTCGTGGCGGCGATGGGCGGGCACGGGCTGGCGCCGACCGCCTTCGATCCGGACGCCGTCGGGCCTGACAAGCCCGTGCTTATGCGCTTCGAAACCTTACATCTCGCGCAACCCGGCGCGGGTCGTCCCGCGGTGTTCCTCACGCGAGGCGGACGCGTCGTCGGTGTCCGCGACATAAGCCCGGCGTCGCTCACGCTGCTCGGGGACCGCGTGGCGAGCAACCTTGTCTCCCGTGCGGCGATCGACGGCGATCACGCCCGGATGCGCGGCGCTTACCAGCCGTGGAACGACACCTTCGAACCCGCGTTCGCCGAGCCTGTCGAGCAGGCTCTGGCGGCTTATGCGCTGGCGCGGTGGGCGGTCAGCGGCCGCGGGGATGCCGGAGTCCGCGCCGCGGCGTTGTCGCTCGCGGAGAAGATCATCACGGGGATTTCGCGCGACGGGGGCGGTTCCTCGGGCGACGTGGCGGCGGCGTCGATGAGAACCGTCGCGGGGATAGCCGTGGAGAACCGCGAAAGAGTCGGGATCAAGCCGGGCGCGGGCGGTCCGGCGGGCGCGGGAGCATCGCGTGCTCCTTCTGATGAGCCTCCCCTGCCGGCGCCGGTCCGTGCGATCCGCGCGCTGGCGCTCGCGGAGGCCGCGGCGGTTCAAGGGCATGACGAGTTGCGTCGCGCCGCGAGCGAGGAGGTCCGAGCGGTCTTCGCCGACACAACCCCGGCGTCGCTGCCCGGGCTTATGCCTTGGCTGGGATACGCCGAACTTGCGTTGATCGGGAGTGAGGACCGGGTTCCGTCGGCGGTCGTGCTGCGTGAGTTCCGGGCGCTGGTCGAACGCGGACAGCTGTCGCTGGCCGACGCCGCCCCATCGGGCGATGAGGACTTCGTGGGCGGGGTGGTGTTCGGCGTGGGTGACGCGGCGCTGCCCACGGCGCACACGCTACGCCCGTTCGTGTTTCTCGCGCGGATGCTCGGCGACGACCGCCTGACCGAGCCTGAGGACCGTACGGCGCATCTCGCGAGACTGCTCGACGCACTGCGATACACGCGGCAACTCGTCGCGGATGAGGCGGTCTGCCACATGTTTCCGGACCGGGATCGGTCGCTGTGGGGAGTCCGGGCTTCGCTGTGGGACCAGCGCCAGCCAGTGGAAGCCGGGGCGATGACGCTGCTTCTTCTAGTTGAATCGCTCGATGCGGTGGATGCGATCCTGAGCGAGTAGCGACGCCGGAACCGCACACACTCCCGCGGGCGTATAATTAAGCCGAGAAACTCCGACGAATGGAGAGCACCATGCCCCACACGACAGATCGGCGGTTAGAGTCGAGGCGGACCGGCGCCGGGTTGATATTTGCGTTCATCAGCGCGTTCGTGTTGTTCATCCTCCCGGGCGATAATGCAGACGGCCAGAGCAGGCGTGCCGAGGATCCCCGCATGGCTACCGCGGAGCGCATGCTCAAGCCGATCACGGTGAGTTTCGCGGACGCGAGGCTTGTGGATGTGATCGAGTTTTTTTCGTCGGTGACAGGGGCGGACATCGAGGCGTTGTGGATCGACGAGTCTTCCTTGGACGGGCTTGACCGGGATCGGCGCGTGACGCTTTCGGTGCGGGATGTGCCCGCGCTGACTGCGATGGAGCGAGTGCTTCGAGGGCATGTCGGCGGGCCAGGCTCGGCGACGTGGCAGTTCGCGCCGACGGGTGAGTTTCAGATCGGACCGAAAGCCCGGCTGAACGATTTCGCCACGCTGAAGATCTATGACATCCGCGACATGTTGTTCCGTGTGGGGTCGTTCCGCGACATCCCGAACCTCGGGCTGGGGCAGATCACGCAGGGGCAAGGCGGCTCGACGCAGTCAGACTTTGACGTTGAGGAGCGGGACACCGGGACCGCGGAGGATCGCGCCGCGCGGATCGTGGACATTATCACGCGGAGCATCGAGCCGGAGCAATGGGAGTCTGCCGGCGGGGACGGGGCGTCGGTGATGTTCCATAGCGGGAGCCTGCTGGTCCGGGCGCCGGATTATATTCACCGGCGGTTGCAGGGATACTCGTTCTGGCCTCGCTCGCGTCGTTGACGGCCCGGGATCGAAGCGGGTCCGGCTGTTCGCAGCGGGGGTGTGTGGGACGGCGTCGTTCTCGGGTGCTGGATAGTGTCGATGCTGCCGGGTTTGGTAGTTGTCCGCGGGGGTGGTTGTCAGCCGGTGAGTGGCGGGTACACTTGGCGATCCCGGTGGCGTTGAGAGAGAGCCGTCGGCGTTTGCAGTGCAGTAGTGGTGGTCCGTAGGCGAAGAGTTCGGGGCGTTCCCGAGCGGAGGATCATCGGTGTCATTGAACCGCCCCTGTGTGGGGCCGGAGATCAGCCCGCCGGGCGTGGTCTTCGTAAGAGCAGGAGGCCGGCGGAGATCGTCGGCGAACCGGCTCGAAAGGAATGCAAAAAAGATGATTGATGAGACTCTGATCGCGTCGCTGGGCATGGCGGACGCGGAGGCTGACGCGCTGCTGCGTGATGCCTTCGGAACGGGTGTCGCCGAGGGCGATATGGAGAGCCTGCTCGAGGGCGCGATCCAGGACTTCGAGCCTGGTTCGCTTATCGAGGGTGAGGTCGTCGGCTTCGCGGGCGACGACGTTGTGATCGAGGCCGGTCTTAAGTCCGAGGGCCTGATCCCGAAAGAAGAGTTCGCGGATCTCGCTTCGCTCAAGCCGGGCGACAAAGTCACGGTGCTGCTCGAAAAGGTCGCCGAGGACGGCTCGGTGACGCTGTCGAAGCGCAAGGCCGACCGACAGATCGCCTGGCAGAAGATCATCGAAACACGCAAGGAAGGCGACGTCGTCGAGGGCATCGCGACACGGAAGATCAAGGGCGGGCTGCTGATCGACATCGGTGTGCCGGCGTTCCTTCCCGCGTCGCAGGTGGACATCAGGCGCCCGCACGACATCGGTGAATACCTCGGCCGCAAGCTCCGCGCGGAGATCCTCAAGATCGACGAGGAACGGCGAAACATCGTCGTCTCCCGCAGAAAACTCGTCGAGACAGAGCGCGACGAGGCCAAGACCAGGCTGCTCACGAACATCAAGGAAGGCGACATCGTCAAGGGCGTCGTCAAGAACATCGCCGACTTCGGCGCGTTCGTGGACCTCGGCGGGATCGACGGGCTTCTCCACATCACGGACATGTCCTGGAGCCGGGTCAACCATCCCTCGGAGATCGTCCGCTACGGGCAGGACATCGAGGTCAAGGTTCTTAACATCGACCTCGATAAAGAGAAGATCGCGCTCGGGCTGAAGCAGAAGGAACCGTCCCCGTGGGAAGCGATCGAGGAGAAGTACCCCGTCGGGGCGCGCATCCACGGCAAGGTCGTCAACCTCGTTTCCTACGGCGCGTTCGTGCAACTCGAAGAGGGCATCGAAGGCCTCGTCCACATCTCCGAGATGTCCTGGACACGCCGCCTTAACCACCCGTCGGAGATGCTCGCGCCCGAGCAGGAGATCGACGTAGTCGTTCTCGACATAGATAAAAACAAGCAGGAAATCAGCCTCGGCGTCAAGCAGACCGAGGTCAACCCGTGGGAACTCGTCAGCGAGAAATACCCCTCGGGCACCATCATCGAAGGCGAGGTCCGCAACCTCACCAACTACGGCGCGTTCGTCGAGATCGAGCCGGGCATCGACGGCCTGCTCCACGTCTCCGACCTCTCGTGGACCAAGAAAGTCGCGCACCCCAACGAACTCCTCACCAAGGGCGAGGCCGTCAAGTGCGTCGTCCTCGATGTCGACCAGCAGAAGCAGCGCATAAGCCTCGGCATGCGCCAACTCCACGAAGACCCGTGGCTTAACGCCATCCCCGGCGCCTACCAGCCCGGCATGGTCGTCCGCGGCGTGGTCACCAAGATCACCAACTTCGGCGTGTTCGTCGAGCTCGAAGACGACCTCGAAGGCCTGCTCCACGTCTCCGAACTCGCCGATCATAAGGTCGAGAACCCGCAGGACGTGGTCAAGCCCGGGCAGGAACTCGACGTCAAAATCCTGCGTGTGGATTCGTCCGATCGCAAGATCGGCCTGAGCCTCAAGCGGGCTCAGTGGGGCGCAACCGACGACACCCCAGCAGGCGACCGCCCGGAACGCGACGCCGATCTTCCCGCCAAGCCTTCACGCGGTGGGATGGACGCGCACGGCGCCCTCGGCACCGACAAAATCTCGCTCCCGGGTCAAGAATAAGAAACCGATCTTCGGGAACATCCCGTATGACCCTCATGCCCGGGGCTGGCCCAGCCCCGGGCTTTTTATTTCCGATATCACATGGCAGTTGTGCCACGGGTAAAACAGTGGCACGGGCGACAAAAGTGGCGCGGGCGTCCCGCCCCTGCGCGAACAGCGCATCTCACACCGGAAACTCAGAGAGATGCTCGCGCCAAGCACCGGTTCCCCCTCGCCCCGGCCCTCTACCGGGGGTAGAGGGGGCGGGAATAACGCAGCAATTCGAAAAACAGCGAGCCGGCGCACCCGGACAAAGTAACCTTCATCCCTGCCCCCCTCTGCGGCTGCTGCGCCTCTGCGGTGAAGCCGGCTCAGCGGGCGATCTCGATCGCGCGGGTTTCGCGGAGGACGGTGACTTTGATTTCGCCCGGGAACGTCATCTCGTCGGCGACTCGGCCGGCGATCTTGCGGGCGACCAGGAACGCCTCGTCGTCGCCGATGCGCTGCGCGTCGACCATGACGCGCACCTCCCGGCCGGCCTGGATGGCGTAGGCCTCGGTGACTCCTTCGTATGAGAGGGCGATATCCTGAAGTTGTTCGAGGCGTTTGATGTAGCGTTCGAGCGACTCGCGCCTGGCGCCTGGCCGGGCGCCCGAGAGCGCGTCGGCGGCCATGACGATCGGGGTGTAATACGAGGTCGCCGGGATGTCCCCGTGATGCCCGCCGATCGCATTGAGCACCGGATCCTTCTCGCCGAACTGTTTGGCGAAATCCATCCCGATCTGCGGGTGCCCGCCTTCGATCTCGTGGTCCATCGCTTTGCCGATATCGTGGAGGAAGCCGCATCGGCGGGCGATCGCGCCGTTGAGGCCGAGCATGTCCGCCATGATCTGGCATATGTACGCGACTTCGATCGAGTGGCGCAGCACGTTCTGCCCGTAACTGGTGCGGTAGTGGAGTTTGCCCATGGCTTCGCTGACCTTGGCGTGGACCCCGCGGAGGTTGACTTCGAGGACCGCGTCCCGCCCGTATTTGACGACTGATTCGCCGACTTCCTTCTGAACCTGTGCGACGATCTCCTCGATGCGGGCCGGGTGGATCCGTCCGTCGGCGATAAGTTTCGTCAGAGCCTCGGCGGCGATCGCCTGACGCACCTTGTCAAAGCACGACACGACGATTACGCCCGGCGTGTCGTCGACGATTATGTCCACACCGGTCGCCTTCTCGATAGCGCGGATGTTCCGGCCCTCGCGGCCGATGATCCGGCCTTTCATATCGTCCGACGGGATCGGGACCGAGCGCACGGTCGCCTCGGAAACAACGTCCGCGGCGTAGCGCTGGATCGCCTGGATCGTGATCTCGCGGGCCTTCTCCCGGCCTTCCTCCTCCGCCTCGTCCGTGATCCGCCGCGTCAGCCGAGCCGCCTCCAGGCGGACCTCGCCCTCGACGCGCTCGAGCAGCAGTTTTTTCGCGTCGTCCCGGCTTAGCTGGGCGACCCGGGTCAACTCCTCGGTCTGGCGTTCGATCAGTTCGGAGAGCCGATCATTTCGTTCCTCGGCGTCTTTCTCTCGGGCAGCGAGCGATGCGGCCTGCTTCGAGAGGGATTCCTCCTTGACGCTGAGGGTCTCGAGTTTGCGGTCGAGGATGTCCTCACGTTTGATCAGCCGGCGTTCGGTGTCGCGGAGTTCGTTGCGTGTCGCCTCGGTTTCCTTCTCGAACTCGCGCGTTCTCTCCAGGCGGTGCTTGTCGGCTTCGACTCGGATCCGCTCGGCTTCGCTGGCGGCCTCGGCGCGGGCCGCAGCGAGCA
>CAZTEE010000088.1:0-7298 GCA_964611775.1 uncultured Phycisphaeraceae bacterium
GCCCTTCAGGCTGGCCGCCGCGGCGTGAACGTGCTGAGCGTCGGCGCGGGTCATCTCGCCCGCCGCTCCGGCGGCCACGAGCGCACCGGCGATCCGCCGCAGCGCGTCGCGGCGGGAAAGGCCTTCGATCCGAACGAGCTTAGACATTGCCTTTCTTCCCCTCCTCGACCAGGTACTCGGCGGCCCGCCAAGCCAGCGCGTTGATCGTCAGCGTGGGGTTCTTGTCGGGGTTCGACACGAAGCTGGCGCCGTCGACCACGAACAGGTTCCTGGCGTCCCACGCCTGGCAGTACTTGTTCAGCACGGACGTCTGGGCGCTGTCGCCCATGCGCGCCGTGCCGACCTCGTGGATGATCGAGCCGGGCACGGAGATGCCGTCGGCCTCGCGCGCGGCGTTGGCCAGGCCGCGAACCTTGCCGCCCATCGTCTCGATGATTTCGGCGAAGGTGCGCTCCATGTGGCGCGCCTGCTTCCACTCGTAGTCGGTCCACTCGAAGTGGAACTTGAGCACCGGGATGCCCCAGCGATCGACCACTTCGGGGTCGATTTCGCAGTAGCTGCGGTCGTTGGGGATCATCTCGCCGCGGCCCGCGAAGCCGACGCCCGCTCCGTACTGCTCGCGGATGGCCTGCTTCATGCCGGCCCCGTAGCCGTACTGGCGTCCCATGCCGTGGTAAGAGCCCGGGCCGGGCATGCCGAAGCCGCCGCCGAACTCGATGTGGTAGCCGCGCGGGAAGCCGAGCTTCTGGTGGTCGTCCCAGCCCCACCACGGCGCGTAAAGGTGCGAGCCGCCGAAGCCGTCCGTGTTGTACTTCGGCATCCCTTCGAGCGCGGGCACGTAGCCCGACAGGCCGAAGCCGACCGTATCCATCAAGTTGCGCCCGACTTGGCCGGACGAGTTGGCCAGGCCGTAGGGGTGGTACTTCGACTTCGAGTTGAGCAGGATGCGCGACGACTCGCACGACGACGCGGCCAAGATCACCGCCTTGGCCCGCACCTTGTGCTCGCGCCGCGTGGCCTTGTCGATATAGACGACCCCGTCGGGCTTGCCGTTCGAATCGACCGAAACTTCGCGGGCCATCGCTTCGACGATCAGCTTCAGCCGCCCGGTCTTCATCGCCGGGAAGATCTCGACTTGGCTGGAGGCGTAGGCCGAGGCGGTCAGGCAGCCGCGGCCGCACTGGCCGCAGTAGTGGCAGGCCGCGCGGCCGTTCTTGTTCGAGGTGATGACGGCGCGGCGGTTGGCGATGAACGGGATACCCAGCTTCTTGCCGGCCTCGCGGGCCAGCACTTCATGCACCTTCGGCGGCGGCGGGGTCTCGAAAATGCCGTCGGGCGCCGAGGGGATGCCCTCGATCGTCCCGGTGACGCCGATGAACTTCTCGGCCTTGTCGTAATACGGCGCGATCTCGGCGTAGTCGAAAGGCCAGTTATCGCCCAGGCCGTCGCGATCCTTGGCCTTGAAGTCGATCTGCGAGAAGCGGAACGACATGCGGCCGTAGTGGTTGGTGCGTCCGCCGACGATGCGCGAGCGGAACCACTGGAACTGCGTCCCCGGCGCGGTCGTGTAGGGCTCGCCGGGCAACTGCCAGCCGCCCGAGGTGGTGGTCATGAAGCCGTAGGGCTTGCCGTCGCCGAAGTAGAAGGCGCCGCCCTCGTCCGTTCCGCGGTGGTCGTAGTCGTGGAACCACTTGTGTTCCTTGTATTCCTTGGCCGGATCGAGCATCGGCCCAGCCTCGATCAGGCAGACCTTCAGGCCCAGGTCGGTGAGCACCTTGACGGAGGTGCCGCCGCCGGCGCCGGCCCCGACGACGACCGCGTCGTAGACTTCCGCGGATGGAATAGCGTATGGCATGGAGCGAAAAACCGCCCCTGATTGTAGCGCAAGGGATCGCCTGTCCGGCCGCTCACTCTTCGTTGGGGGGCATGGCGAACGGCTCCGGCGCCAGGCCCAGCGGGCGGCCTAGGCGGTAGGCGGGCGAGGCGTACAGCCGGCGCAGATACTCGCGCATCGCTTCGATCTCCCGGTCCGCCTCGTGCGACCAGGCAGCGCGCAAGATCATCTCGTTCTCGAAAGCGAGCGCCGTTTCGATCTCCTCCGAGCGCTCGACGTCCGTGCGGGAAAGCGCCGCGCGGGCGGCCCGAACGCGCTCGGCCATCGCGCCGAACTCGGTGTCCGGCTCGCTCGGCGTCTCTTCGGTACGCAGAAACCAGTTCCAGAAATACTGCGTTCCAGCGCCCTGCGAGCCGATCAGGCGGTAGCCGAACGAATGCTCCCAATGGCGAATGTCGAGCGTGGTGACCGCGCAACCCTGCCAGGTGTCCGGCTCGCCCATCCCGGGGCGCCAGTCGCCCTGGACCTGGAACTTGAACACACCGCCCGGGCGCAGCACGCGGGCGACTTCGCGGACGTAGTTGCGCACGACGGCGAACTCGGGGATGTGCTGGAGAACGATAAAGCTGAAGGCGAAGTCGACCTTCCGGTCGCCGAGGACTTCCAAGTCGGCTCCGCTGTTCTGAAGCGCTTCCGCGTTCGGCCGGTCCGCGAGCGCGCGGTTGGCTAATTCGACCATTTCCCCGCTTACGTCCACGCCGATCACGCGGCCGAACATATCGGCCAGAGCGCGGGTCATTCGTCCCGCGCCGCAGCCGATCTCGAGTGCGGTCATCGACTTGGGGTCGCGGCCCGGGCAGATTCCGGCCAAGTCGTTGATGACGAGGATGCGGACCGACTCGACGCCCGAGGCGTAGAATTCCTCGTCGGACCAAGACTCGGGCCGCGTGGCGATATAGTGGCGGGCGTCCTCGCGGGCGCGGCGGTCCCAGTCCTCGCGCATGCGGGCGAGCGAAGTGGGGCTGAGCGCGGAGCGCGAGGGATCTTCGGACATGAGGACGGAACACCCCTATTTTCGCGCGACTGTCACGCGCCGGGCGGCGAAAAATCCGCCCAAAAATGTCGAGCGCGAATGGTAGTCTATGGCGATGATGGTATTCCGGCTATTTGCGGCGGTCTTCCTCGTTGCGCTGACGGCGCCGGCGCAACTCGAACTGCCCTACCGCATTTCGACCGTCGCCGGCTCCGGACCCTACCGGTTCGACTCCGAGGGCGCCCTGGCGACCCAGCCTCGCTTCATCTCGATCGAAGGCGCCGCCGTCGCCCCGAATGGGGATCTCTTCTTCGGCGACCCGTCGCTGCAAGTCGTCCTGCGAGTCGGCGCCGACGGCCGCGTGCGGCGCTTTGCCGGCACGGGAGAACGCGGGTTCGAGGGCGACGGCGGCCCGGCTCTGAACGCGCGGCTGAATCTGCCGGCGGGCATCGGCGTCGATGCCGGCGGTGTCGTCTACTTCTCCGACCTCTCGAACCACCGAGTTCGCGCGGTCGGGGCGGACGGCGTGATCCGCACCGTCGCCGGCACGGGCGCCGCCGCCGGTCCCGAGGGTCAGAACGGATTGGCGACGCAGGTCGCCATCAACAGTCCGCAGGGCCTGGTGGTCGACGCCGGCCGCCGGCTGGTCTACTTCGCGGAATTGAACGGACACCGCGTACGCCGGCTGGACTTGGCCACGGGCATGTTGACGACGGCCGCCGGAACGGGCATCGCCGGCGCGGCCGGGGACGGCGGCCCGGCGACCGCGGCGCAACTGCGTGGCCCGCAGGGCGTGGGCCTGGCCGCCGACGGCTCGCTGCTCATTGCCGACCGAGGCAACGTGAAGATTCGCAGGGTCGACATCGCCACCGGCGCCATCTCGACTTTCGCCGGCACCGGCGCGGTCGGCCTGGGCGGCGACGGTGGCGCCGCGACGGCCGCGCAAATGGTCGCCCCGAACGGCGTCGCGGGACTCGCCAACGGCTCGGTCGTCATCGCCGACCCGGGCGGCCCGATGCGGATCGTGAGCGCGGCCGGCGTCATCCGAACGGCCGAGGCGCCCGCCCCGGCCGGGGCGAACGCCGTCTTCTCCGCCGGCGGGAACGTCTTCTTGGCAGCGACGGCAGCCCGGTTGCTTCGCGTGGACGGCGCGCAGGGCGTCTTCGTCGCCGGCGCGCTGGCGGAAACGGGCATCGGTGACGGCGGCCAGGCGACCGCCGCCAAGTTCCTGTTGCCGTTGGGAGTAGCCGTCTCGCCGGACGGAGACATCTTCGTCGGCGATCCGTTCGACTCCCGCGTGCGCCGGGTGGCCAAGGACGGTGTTATCACAACATTCGGGCGCGCCGATGGCCGAGCCCTGGCGTTCGACTCGCGGGGCCGGCTGTACGCCTCGGGAGCCGGGACCATCGTCCGCTTCGACGCCGAGGGCCGAACGACCGTCGTCGCCGGACAGGGCGGCGTCGGTACGGCCGGAGACGGCGGCCCGGCGCTCGCCGCGCAACTGATCGATGTGCAGAGCCTCGCTTTCGACGCGAACGACGACCTTTTCTTCGTGGACCGGCACCGTATCCGGCGGATCGACGCCGCCACGGGCGTCATCTCCACGGCAGCCGGCGGCATCGATCTCGGTTTCGCCGGCGACGGCGGCCCGGCAGCGCAGGCGCGCTTGAACTTCCCCGGATACATCGCCTTTGGGTCCGACGGCGCGCTGCTGATCGCCGACACCCGTAACAATCGCGTGCGTTCGCTGCGCGACGGCGTAGTGCGCACCGTCGCGGGCAACGGCGAGCCCGGCGGCGGAGGCGATGGCGGCCCGGCGACCGCCGCGCGGGTCGGCGTACCGCTTGGGCTCGCCGTCGACCGCCAGGGAGCGATCTACATTGGCAGCGGCCAAACCGTTCGCAAAGTCTCGCCCGACGGCACGATCCGTACCATCGCCGGGACCGGACCCGACGGGTTCGCGGGCGACGGCGGGCCGGCCGTGGGCGCCCAGTTCGCCTCCCCCATCGCGCTGGCCGTCGATCCCGCGGGGGTCGTCTTCGTCGCCGACTCGCTGAACGAGCGCATCCGCCGTCTGGAGCCCGTACGCTTCTTTGCCGAGGGCCTGGTCAACGCCGCGAACTTCACCCGGCCCATTGCGCCCGGCTCGATCGCCAGCGTATTCGGCGTCGCGATCGCGCCAGACTCGGCGGTGACGGGCGGGCTCGACGCGAGCGGCGGGGTGGAGACGACCGTCGGCGGCGTGCGCGTGCTCTTCGACGGCGTGCCGGCGCCGATCTTCTTCGGCATCGGCGGCCAGCTCAACATCCAGGCGCCTTACGAACTCGCCGGCCGCTCGCGCGCGACGATGCGCATCGAGCGGGACGGTGTCGGCATCGGTACGGCGGAAGTGGAAATCGCGCCGACCGCGCCGGGCATCTTCGCCTTGGCGGGAGGCACGGGCCAGGTCGTCGCCTTCAATCAGGACGGCACGCTCAACGCCGCCGGAAATCCCGAGCGGCACGGTCGGGTACTGGTCCTCTTCGCAACAGGCGGCGGAGTGAACAGTCCGCCGATCGGCACGGGCAAGCTGGCTAGTTCCCCGTTCCCCGCGCCCACCGCGCCGGTGAGCGTGCGCATCGGCGGCGTGGAGGGAACCATTCAGTTCGCCGCCGGGGCGCCGGGGTTTGCCGGTCTCCTGCAGGTGAACGTGACGGTCGGCGCGGGCACGCCCGTGGGGCCGACGACGCCGATCGAACTGCGCATCGGCTCGGCGGCGAGCCCGGCGGGGTTGACGGTCGCCATCGCCGGGCCCTAGAGGCGGCGGACACGCTACCGGCCGCGGGACTCGGGCAGCGGCCGGAAGACGGCGATGTGCTGCGTGGGCACGAAGTCCAGCAGCTCGTCGAAGCGGAAGCCGACCGGTTCGATCTCCCGCCGAATCTCACCGACTGTCATGCGCGAAAGCGGATGAATCGGTAGCGCGGGGTCTTCCTTGCGGTATTCGATGACGACGAGGCGTCCGTCGGGCTTGAGCGCGCGGCGGACGCGGGCCATCATCGTTTCCGGCTGCTGCAACTCGTGGTAGACGTCGACGAGCAGCACCAAATCGACGCTCGCCGGCGGCAGCCGCGGATCCTCCTCGGAGCCGAGCACGAGTTCGACGTTGCCGACGCCGCGCTCTTCGAGGTTGCGCCGCAGACGCTCGATCATCTCCGGCTGAACGTCGACGGCGATCACTCGGCCCTCGGGGCCCACGGCTTCGGCCAGCCGCCAGGTGAAGTAGCCGACGCCCGCGCCCAGGTCGGCCACCGTCGCCCCCGGCGGAATGCGCAGTTCGCGCACCACGCGGTCGGGCTGCTCCTGGGCGTCGCGCTCGGGACGGGTGAGCCAGTCGGCGCGCTCGACCGGCGTGAGCGGCGCGATCTGGCGGCGCTGGATGAGTTTGCCGATCTGAACGGGCAGCCGTCCGCGCTCGTCGGGCGGGCCGGCCGCGCGGCTGGGCGCGAAATCGGCGCAGCCGGCCAGAACGCCGAACGCTAGGGCGAGCGCGGCTACACCGCGACAGCTTGCTTGAGGCCCGTCTTTTCGAGCAGAGCGTCGAGGTCGGCGCGATCCTCGGGGCTCATCTCGATCAGCGGCGAGCGCACGAAGCCGCCCGGCAGCCCGCACAACTCCATCGCCGTCTTGATCATGGAGCACTTGTAGCCCGGCCTCCGGTTGCGGATCGCATACAGCGGAACCACCACCTCGTCGAGCAGCCGGTTCACGCCCTTCCAGTCGCCGGCGCGGGCCAACTCGCCCACGCGCAGCGTCACCGACGGCATGAAGCAGGCCAGCCCCGAAGTGTACGTTTCGACGCCGAGGTTCCAATAGCTTGGGACGAACGGCTCGGCCATTCCGTTTACCCAGTAATAGCGATCGCCGAAACGGCCGCGCACGTTGAGGTAGTGGCCGAGGTCGCCGTTCTCGTCCTTCACCATCAGGATGTTCTCCACATCCGTCAGCCGGTCGAGCAGGCCGAGCGGCAGCACGCCGCTCCACTTCGTTTGGTACAGAAACACCGGAATCTCGGCCGCCCCGGCGACGCGGCGGTAGTAGTCCGCCAGGCCGGCCTCGCTCGCGTCGTTCGAGTACGGCGCGACGAGCAGGATCGCCTCGGCGCCGGCGCGGCGGGCGGCCCGGGCCATCGCGCTCGCGGTCTCCAGCGTCTGGCCGACGCCCAGGATGAGGCCTTTGCTTCCGGCGACCATTTCGCCGGCGATCGCGGCGACGCGCTCGTACTCGGGCAGCGTGATCGACGGCATTTCGCCGTTCGAGCCGCAGAAGGCCAGCGCGGTCAAATCGGTTCCCAGAAGGAACTCCGTATTGGTGCGCAGCGCTCCTTCGTCGAGGATGTTGTCGGCGGTGAAGGGCGTCACCGGGAAGCCGATCACGCCGGGAAATCGGCGG
>CAZTEE010000089.1:0-7297 GCA_964611775.1 uncultured Phycisphaeraceae bacterium
CAGCCGCCATGCCGGGTGATCCCAAAACTGAAGGAACTCGACTACGACATCGTCGGCCCGGTCCCGCTCGGCCCGGGGGTGCATGAACTCATCCGCGAGTCCCGCCCGGACCTAGTGAACATCCGCATCGACGAGCCGGACGCCGAGGTTTTCGGCTGGATCGGCCGGATCTGGCGCGAGCACTCGCTCCCGGTTGTTGTAGTGACTTCGAACGTTGATTCCGGAATCTTCATCGAAGCAGTCCAGGCCGGAGCGTTCGCCATATCCAGGGAGGATGCTGACCTCTCGTGTGTTCGCGCCGCGATCACCCTCGCAGCGCAGCGCGGCTCCGCGCTGCGCGATGCGCATATCCGCGTAGCCCAACTCGAGAAAAACCTCGCCAATCGCCGCATCGTCGAGCAGGCCAAATGGACGCTGATCGAGCGCGAGGGCATAACCGAACCCGAGGCCCACACACGCCTTCAGACCGCCGCCCGCAACTCCCGCATCCCTCTTGCAGATGTTGCCCAGCGCGTCATCGACGGCGGCCCGGTCGAAGCCTGAACCCCGCCGCCATCCGCCGATCGCCGGGCTAGATTGCCTATTTTCACAGACCCTATGTGTGATCGCGGCGCGCCGACTTTTGCCGATTTGTGCGGGATTCCGCGCTCGATCCTCGCACAATTTCTGCTACTCTGTATCTCGCTCCACGCCGAGCGTGATTCGTCATCGAGATTCCCGCGTGTGGGGAGTTGTGTGTGTCTCCCGCGCGTTTTTCGAAATCAGGCCGCGCGACCAGCGGGGACGACGGATGGAGGAGCCGTCGTCGCGCTGCTGAGCGGGGCCTGGTTTCTTTTTTGATTACCCCGGCGACAATGCGCGCATGGCCCGACACATCGAAAACGAAAACTTTACCCCACGAGCACTTCTGTCGATCCTTGGCGTTGATCGCGCGCTGATCGGGATGGTCCACGTCGGGGCGACGCCCGGCTCGCCGCACGCCTCGATGTCGCCCGCCGATCTCGCCCGCGCCGCGGCCGAAGAAGCACGAATCCTCGCGGACGCCGGTTTTTCCGCCGCGATCATCGAGAACATGCACGATCGGCCGTACGTGATGTCTCCGGACGCCGCGACGGTCTCGTGCATGACGCGTGCCGGAGACGCCGTGCGCGACGCGGCGCCGACGCTCGCGATCGGGGTCCAGATTCTCAGCGGCGTCGGGTTCGAGGCGCTCGCGGTGGCGCACGCGATCGACGCGCGTTTCATCCGAGTCGAGAACTTTACATTCGCGCACGTCGCGGACGAGGGGCTGATGCCGACCGCCGGCGCCGGGATGCTGCTGCGACATCGCCGCGCTATCGGCGCCGAGCGCGTCGCCGTGTTCGCGGATATTAAAAAGAAGCACGCGAGCCACGCAATAACATCAGACGTGCCGCTCGCCGAGGCATGCCGGGCCGCGGAGTTCTTCCTGGCCGACGGCGTGATCGTCACCGGCGTCTCGACCGCGGCTCCGACCGCGCCGTCGGACCTCGCCGAGGCCCGGGCTGCTACCGCCCTGCCGATCCTCGTCGGGTCGGGCGCGTCCGCGGAAACCCTGCCCGCGCTCTTCGGGCACGCCGACGGGGTGATCGTCGGCTCGGCGCTAAAGCACGCCGGGCTGTGGTCGAACCCGCTCGATCCCGCCCGATGCCGATCTTTCGCCGACGCTTATCACGCGGTCGAGTGATACCCCGGGCGCCGGGCCGGCGGGCGCCGCCGCGTCGGCGGCTTGCCGCCCGCCACCGCGAACGGACAAGTCGGTAGGATTCTGTTCAGGCGCGACTCGCACGCCACCGGGCGGCGCGGCGCCCGGACCGCCTCCACCCCCCGCGTTCCGACGGACGACCGAACCGGAGCGACCCGCCATGCAGACCCTCACGAACCGTATTCTCGTTTTTTTCGCCGCGCTCGCTGCGCTGCTCGCGGCCGCCCCGGCCTGGGGCCTTGACGCCGATCGAGCGCCGGTCGCGGTGCGATGGTGGGGGGGTTCGTTCATCACGATCGAGTCTTGGTGGGGCCTGACCGTCGCGATCGATCCCGCCGGCCGGGAGATCAGCCCGCCGGTCGGACTCAAGCCCGACCTCGTGCTGCTCTCGTCCAACCAGCGCGACGCCACCGGCGTCGGCGCGATCGCCGGGAACCCATTCACGGTTCGCGGCGTGGCCGAGACGGGCGCCGCCCTGGCCCTCGATCTCACCCTCGACCGCCGACCGAACGAGTCCGCCCGGCGCCTGTCCGAGACCGCCGAGGCCACCGACCTCGGCCCGCACCCCGTCCGCGTCTGGACCATCCCCGCCCAGCCGGGCGCCTCGATGTTCCTCATCGAGACCGACGGCGTGCGCATCCTCCACGCCGGCTCGCTCGCCGCGGTCGAACTCACTCCCGCCCAGCTCGACGCCATCGGCCGGGTCGACGCGCTCATTGTCCCGGCGACCTCTCACGCCGATTCGACTATCGACCCCGCCGAACGCGCGACTCGGCTGGTCCATCAACTCGCCCCGCGTTACATCCTCTCCGTGGGTGTGATCGGGCTGACACCGACCCCCGGGGAACTCGCTCGGATCGCCGACTCGCTGCCTAACTCATACGAGCGCCGTTCGCAGTCCGGGAACACGCTCGCCGTAACTGCGCCCGACGCTCCCGGCGCGCCCGAGGACGCCGCCCCGATCATCACAACGCTGGGCGACAGGCCCTGGAAACCGACGGACGCGATCGCAACCGGCCTGGCGCGTGTCGCCGCGGCGCGCGAGTCGCTCGCGCGTACAATTCAAGGCATTTCCGCCGCGCAGCTCGACCATCAGCCCGCCGACGGATCGCACACCGTCCGCTGGAACGGCGAGCACACCGCCGGATCGGAAGCAATCTTCTTTTCCATCGTCCTGCGCGACTCGGCGCCCGACTTCCCGATGCTCCGTCTCTCCCCGCCGCAACGGGTCAGCGATTACTCCCCCGCGAACCCCGAGTTCTCCCCGCGCGAAGAGGCCGAGCACCTCCACCGCGTCGGCGCGCTGGTCGAACGCTTCGCCTACATCCTCGCCGACGTTGACCCCGCCTCGGAACGCTACCCCGTCTTCTTCCGCTCCATCAACGGCCTGTTCGAGCTCCTCGAACGCCACTACAACCAGCACCACGACAACGTGAAGAAAAAGTTCGAAGCCGCCGACTGGCCGTCGTCGTAATCTGATATCGCCGAGCGGTTGCGCGGCACGCTCCGGCAACTCCCCCCCGTCCGCATCGGTCAACCGCGCGGGCGCTACACCCGCGCCGATGTTCGAGCCCGTGCCGCAGTTTCCGACCGCCTCTCCCCCCGGGAGAGGGATGGGTAGGGAGGCGAACCAGTGCTGGGCGCGGGAGGCGCCTCGTCTGTAAAGCCCAGGGATGAAATCCCCGGGCCTTGGGGGATGTTACAGAGGCGCCTCGCGCAAGTATAACTCAACATAATGCTCGGAGAACAGCGCCACCTCGTGACGCACGGGCGAGACGCCCGTGCCCCTGATAGCGCCCGTGCCACCGTTTGTGCCCGTGCCGCTGACAGCGCCCACGCCATCAAGTTTATATGTTATTTACATCACGCGGCGAGGCCGAAGTCGTCGGCGTCGTCGGCGCCCAGCCAGCCCTTGTCGGGGACCAGGCGGTGGTGGACGCGGACGACCTTCGCCAGTTGTGCGGCGAACACGTCGCGGAGCGCGTCGAGGTTCTGCGGCAGGTCTTCGGGGAACGGTTTATCGCGGTCGCGGAAGAAAGTTACGACGGCGAGGCACTCGTCCGCGTCGCGGCAGGCGAAAGTGATGACGCGGTTGCCGCTGAGCCAGTGGGCGTCGGCGCCGAGATGCGCGGCGAGTTCGTCCTCGTCGTCCATCACCACGACGCCGGTGGTGTCCGCGAACGCGGGGGCGAGGGTGTCGGCGAGGTGGTCGAGCAGCATGTCGGCGGTGTCCTTGGGGCAGTCGTAGTTGACGTAGGCGCCGAGGCTGTAGTCGCTGTGGTTGCTCGGGAGGTATACGGCGGCGTTGGTCGGGCCGGTCCGGCGGAGCATGAACTCCAGCGTCGCGCGCAGCAGTTTTTCGATGTCGAGTTCCTGGTCGATCACGGCGCGGAACTCCGACGCCAGCCGGAGCGTCCCCGCGTGGGCATCAAGTTCCGAGCAGGCGGCCTCGAGTTCCTTGCAGAGGGAATCGACCTCCGCGGCTTCGTCGGCGCGCGATCGGCCCAGCACATGGCAGATCCGCTCGAGTCGGCGCAGCCGGGCGTCGCGGTCGCGGTCGCGGCGCGCCAGATCGGCGGCGTGGCGGACGCTCGCGAGCGCGTCGTCGCGGTCTATCGGGCGGGCGATCAGGTCCACCGCGCCGAGCCGAAGGGCTGAGACCGCGTGGTCGAGCATGGGTTCGACGCCGATCATTACGGCTTTTATCGCGGGCGCGCGCTCGAGAAGATCCCGGAGGATCTCGACGCCGGAGCCTTCGCGCTGGCGCATGCCGATCACGGCTACGTCGTACTCGGCGCCCGCGAGCGCGCCGATGGCTTCGGCGCGGCGTCCTGTGGGGTCGCAGATAAAGCCGTTGTCGCGGAGGAGCGAGGTCAGTGATCGGCGGACCTTGGCCTCGGGTTCGATGATGAGGACGCGGACGGGGCCGACGGGTTCGCCGGGGCGATTGTCGTGATGGTTGTGCTCGGGCGTCGGGGTTGTCATGGGATCCTCTGTCTCTCGCCTCGCGCGGCGCCCGGTGTCGCCGATTCAGGCGGCTTGCTGAACGGGCGAGTCCCCGGCGGGGTCGTCCCGTGTGATGTGCTCGGCGCGCCAGCGTTCGAGCGTGAGGCGCGCCTCGGTCCCTCCTTCGGGTCGGCGTTTGAGCGATAGCCGCCCGCCGTGGAGTTCGACGATGCGCCGCGTCTTCGCGAGGCCGAACCCGGTCCCACGCCCGGCGTCGCGGCGAGAGAAGAAGGGGTCGGTCGCGTGGGCGAGCGCCTCGGGCGGAATCCCGCGCCCGTCGTCGAGCACCGAGATCATCAGTCGGTCATCCGAGTCGTCGGTTTGAACGCGAAGTTCGACGTGGGTCGATTCCGGCGCTTCGAGCGCGTTGCGGAGCAACTCTTCCACCGCGACCGAGAACATCGGCTCGTCGACGTGCACCGGCGGGACAGGCCCGCGGATGCGCACGGTGATCGGAGATGCCAACTCTCCCTGGGAAGTCCGCGCCTGCCGGACGCGCTTGACCGTGCGCGAAATAAAGTCCGTCATGTCCACCGGGCCGACGCTCGGCGTCGGGGGAGAAACTATGAAGTGAAGCCCGGCGACGAGGTCCGCCAATGATTTCGCGGACTCGATGATCTGCTCGACCGCGGCGCGTTTGGCGTGGGTGTCGGCGCCGGCGGCGGCCTCCTGCTCGATCGCGTCGCGCAGCAGTTGCGCACGCCCGCTGATTACCGCGAGCGGGTTGTTCATTTCATGGGCGGCGCCCGCGGTCAGTTCTCCGAGACGGGCGTACGACTCGACCTCCGTTGCGCGCTCGCGTGCCGCGACGAGGTCGGCGTTGAGTTCGGCGAGTCCCTCGGCGAGCGATTCGCTGCGGGCCCGCTGGACCGCCCCCGCGCACGCCGCCCGCCAGGCCGCCAGCGCCACGCCGCGCTCCCGGTCGGGCCTCCAGGTGTGCAGGATCATCGCGGCGCCGGCGTCGTTCGAAGCGAGCGTCATCGGCTTGAACTGCGACGATTCGCGCTCGTCAAGCCCGAGCGCCTCGAAGATCGCCGCGTGCAGAGACGCTGCGGCGGGATCGCCCGGTTTCGATTCGCCGGTTCCGCCGGACGCCGGCGGGGCCTGCTCGACGGCGACGGTTCGGCGGATCCGGCCGTGATCGTCGATTAGCGCAGCGGTCCAGATTGTCTCGTCGGCCGGATCAGGCCCGACACCGCCGCGCGCCGCCAGAACCACCGGGGCGGCGCCGAAGATTGAACGCCCGCACGCCGCGACCGCACGCAACGAATCGATCGGGTCCGCGGCGTCGGCGGCTTCGTCCCAGAACTGACGCAACGCCGCCAGCACGCTCTCGACCAGACGCAGGCGGTCCGTGCGTTTGCGGTGCGCTTCGTTGAGGCCGACGAGTGTCCGGTTGGCCGCCCCGAGAGACGCGACGAGCAGTTCGGTCGTCGGCGTCTGCTCTATCCCCAGCCGCTCGCTGCGCTCGCAGACGCGCTCGTGCAGGCTCACGGCGATCTGCTCGAGTTTGTCCGCATCGAGCGACCACTCGGCGGCGAGGCGGGCTATCGGGGACGGGGGCGCGCCGTTGCCCGATTCGCCCACGTGCATCAGCCGGGCGAGTTCGTTCGCCGCTGTCACCACGCCGACCATGCGCTTGTGCGGCAGATCGGGCAACGACTTGGCCGGGCGCCCGTGAAGCCAGATCGCGTCGCGGATGAGTTCGGGCAGCCCCCAGCGCTCGGCGAGGCGCTTGCCGGCGGTCGGGTGGTCGATGCCGATGAGCGTTTTTTCGATCCCAGTCAGCGGCTCGCAGCGACGCTCGGCGAGCACGACTGCCTTGGCGAGCGAACGCGGCAGGAGCACGTCCAGCGCGATCTTCCCCACGTCGTGCAACAGCCCGCACACGAACGCCTCGTCCGCCTTGAGGCCCTCGAATCGGTCCGAGTGAACCTGCACGATCCTCTCCGCCGCACACGCGACGGCAAGAGAATGGCGCCAGAGCCCGACCCGGTCGATGCATTCGGCGCGGTCGGCGCCGTCGAGCGATCTCGGCTCGTGCGTTTCGCGCGCCGGTCCGGCGATGAACTCACGCAGTTCGACGCCCAGGAGCATCGCCCGGACGGCCTCCAGGCCGAGCATCAGGACCGCGCGCTCTACCGTCGTGACCGTCGAGCCGAGGCCCGTCGTCGATCGCCGGCAAAGCCCGAGAAGCCGCGCCGTCACGCCGGGGTCCGACTGGATCAGCGCGATGACCTCGCCGACGTCCGCGTCCTCGTCCGACGCCACGCTCAAGAGCCGCAACGCGATCGGCGACGGCGTGGGCAGCGTGTCGATCTCGCGCAGGATCATCTCGATCCGGCGGGTGCGGGTTGGGTCGTGCGCGTGCTTCATCATTGTTTTGCCGAGCGGGGAGGATCAGGCCGACGCCAGCGCTCGGACCTTGCCGATCAACTCGCGGATGTCGAACGGCTTGCGCACGAACGCGTCCGCGCCGGATTGCAGGAGCGCGTCAACCTCGGATTGACGGACGACGCCGGACACGATCACCACGCGCGTCGAGGCGAGTTCCGGGTTCGCGCGCAG
>CAZTEE010000090.1:0-7257 GCA_964611775.1 uncultured Phycisphaeraceae bacterium
GGTCGCCAGAGACTTCCTTGAACAGCACGTTGTACGAGGCGTTCGAGTTGAACGGGGGGTCGAGGTAGATCAGATCGACCGATTCGTCGGGGAAGACGTGGGGGTCGGAGATGAACTCGAGATTGTCGCCGTAGTAGCGAGTGTGGCGGTCGAACATCGGCGGCTCGGCTCCGTGGGGCGTCGTCGGTGGTTCCGCGGGTGCGTGAGAGTACCGCGCAGCGGTGAAGTCGGCAGTGTCAGTGACGAAAATGCCGCGCGGCTGGGATTCATTCGGCAGGCGGTGCGGTATTCTCGCTGCGGCGTGGGATTCGGCTAGAGGAGTGGTCGCATGGAAAACATCAGGCTGGCTGTGGTCGGAGGGGGGAACATGTCGCGAGCGATTCTGCTCGGCGCCGTGAGGAACGGCTCGATCGGCGCGGGGGAAATCCTCGTCGCCGACCCCGACCCCGCGGCGCGGGACGCGATCGCTCGGCTGGGAGTGCAGGTTGTCGAGCGCGCGAAGGAATTTGCGGGCCGGCTCGCGGGGGATGCGCGGATCATGCTCGCGGTCAAGCCGCAGATGCTCGGCGCCGCGACGGCGGACCTCGGCGACGCGGCGCGCTCACGCTGCGTGATTTCGATCCTCGCCGGCTCGACGATCACGCGCATCCGCGAGTCGCTCGGCGGGGATGTGCGCGTGGTCCGCACAATGCCCAACCTGCCCGCACGGATAGGGAAAGGGATCACCGCACTTGCGTTCGGCGCCGACGCGACCGATGACGATCGCGAGTTCACGCGCGCGCTTTTCGCCGGCGTGGGCGAGACGATCGAACTCGGCGAGACGCTGATAGATGCATTCACCGCGATCGCGGGTTCCGGACCGGCTTATGTTTTCTATCTTGCCGAGGCGATGCGCGACGCGGGCGCGGGGATCGGCTTCTCGCGGGAGGAATCGCTGCGGATCGTACGCGCAACGATCCTCGGCGCCGGGACTTTGCTCGGTCAGAGCGATGAAGATCCCGCTGATTTGCGCGCATCCGTCACGAGCAGGAAAGGAACGACAGATGCTGCGATCAATGTGATGGAATCATCGGGAGTGCGCGACGCGATCCGCCGGGCGATGATCGCGGCCCGCGATCGCGGGGCCGAACTGGCAATGTTATAAATCGGCGCGAGCGACATTTGATGATGCCGATTATCACATATTGCACGAACATCCACCCTGCCAGTGGTATGAACGAAGTGCGCGCAGCTCTAGATATGGTCGCGGCGCCGTTGCGAGACCGGATCGAGCCGGACGCAACGCTGCCGATCGGGCTGAGGTTGTCGAATGCCGAATCACAAGAACTCGAAGATGCCGCGGCGATCAGGGAATTCGGTGAATTTCTCGCGATTCGCTCCATGCGATGTGTGTGTGTGAACGGTTTTCCGTACGGGGAATTTCACAACGCGCCGGTGAAAGACTGCGTGCATCGTCCGGACTGGCGAAGCGCGGAGCGATCGGAGTACACCATCCGGCTCGCGAGAGTGCTGTCCTGTCTGATGCCCGAAGGCGCTTCAGGCGGGGTGTCGACGTCGCCGCTGTCATATCGGCCGTGGGGTTTAACCGCGGCTGATCGCGCGCGGATGACGGAGAACATAGTCGGCGTAGCGCTGACGCTGCGCGCAATCGCGGAAGAAACCGGTAAGTTCGTGCATATCGATATCGAGCCTGAACCGGACGGTGCAATCGAGACAGTCGCTGAGTTTTCGGCGTGGTTCGAGCAAGAGCTGGATCCCGCCGCCCGGACTGCGGGTGTTAGCGCGGGTGAATTACGTACGCATGTTAGGCTGTGTCTCGACGCGTGCCATCTCGCTGTGATGCACGAGGAACCGGGCGACTCGCTCGAATCGGTAGAGCGCGTCGGGGCGCGTGTCGGGCGCGTCCAGGTGTCGAACGCCTTGCAAGTAAACTTGATCGGAGGCAGCACTCGTCGGAAGTATCTTTCGACGGTGCTCGCGCCGTACGCGGATTCGATCTATCTTCATCAGGCGGTTGGTTCGGGGGGGGGGCGGATCGTCGAGCGATGGCCGGATCTCGTCGCGGCGTTGATGGAGATTGAATCCGCACGGGCCGAGTGGTGGCGGGTGCATTATCACGTGCCGATATTCTGGGCCGGCGATAGTGCGATCGGGTCAACCAGTGAACACCTGCTCGCGACGCTTGAAGAAGTGCTGTTGCGCGGGTGCTGCGAGTTATTTGAAATTGAGACTTATACCTGGAACGTTCTGCCGGAGCGGCTGCGGCTCGATGCTGTCGATTCCATCGAGCGTGAATGGCGTTGGCTCGAGACAAAATTTGCGGAGATCGGCGCACGGGGGTCGGCGTGAACCGCGTCGCGGTAATTAATGTCGTCGGTATGACGCCGGGATTGCTCCCGTCGGCGCCGCGTCTGAGCGCACTGGCGAGAGGCGGCCGCGCGATACCGCTGCGGACAGTCACGCCCGCGGTGACGTGCAGCGTGCAGGCGACGATGCTTACGGGATCGTCGGTGTCGGCGCACGGCATAGTCGCGAATGGTTGGTATGAGCGCGAATCGGCCGAAATTAAATTCTGGCGTCAGTCGAACCGGGTCGTGCACGGCGAGAAGATCTGGGAAGCGGCGAAGCGGCTCGCCCCGTCGTTCACGTGTGCTAATCTGTTCTGGTGGTTTAATATGTATTCATCGGCCGACATCGCGGCGACTCCGAGGCCGATGTACCCGGCGGACGGGCGGAAAATACCAGATATATGGACGAATCCGCCGGGGCTGCGCGAAGAGTTGCAGGCGGAACTGGGGCGATTCCCGTTATTTAAGTTCTGGGGCCCGGGCGCGGGGATCGAGTCGAGCGAGTGGATCGCGGCGAGTGCGAGGCGCATCGAGGAACGCTTCGCGCCGACGCTCTCGCTCGTTTACCTGCCGCATCTTGATTATAACTTGCAGAGGCTCGGGCCGGGCGACGCAGCGTTAGCGAGGGATGTCGCGGCGATCGACGAGGTGGTCGGCGGACTGATCGAGTTCTACCAGGAACGTGGCGTAACTCCGATCGTGCTCAGCGAGTACGGGGTCACCGATGTGTCGTGTGTGTCGGCGCCGAACCGGGCGCTGCGCGACGCCGGGCTGCTGGCGGTGCGGGAGGAACTCGGGCGGGAGTATCTCGACGCGGGGGCGAGCAGGGCGTTCGCGGTCGCGGATCATCAGATCGCGCATGTGTACGCTGCGGATGCGCGGGCGCGGGACGAGGCAAAGATTATATTGACGGCTATGCCGGGCGTCGAGCAAGTTCTCGATGATGCGGTCAAGCGTGAGTGCGGCTTGGACCATGCGCGGTCGGGGGATCTGGTGCTGATCGCTGAGCGGCACGCGTGGTTTACTTATGATTTCTGGGAAGATGCGTCGCGGGCGCCTGATTACGCGCGAACGGTGGATATTCATCGCAAGCCGGGGTACGACCCGCGGGAATTGTTCGTTGATCCGGCGATCGCGCTGCCGGGCGCGAAGATCGCGTGGAAGCTTATGAAGAAGCGGCTGGGGTTCAGGACGCTCATGGATGTAGTGCCGCTGGACGCGACGCTTGTGCGAGGGTCGCACGGGCGGGTTACGGACGACGAGCGGGACGGGCCGATGGTGATCGTGCCGGACGAGGCGCTTGTGAATGGCGCGGTCAATATCGAAGCGGCGGATGTGAAGGGGTTGGTGTTGCGGGCGGTGTTCGGGGGCGGATGCGGAGGTGAATTGAACCGGGTTTGAACGCACGTGCGGGACGCCCGCGCCACTGGACTAGGGATATGTTGATAGCACGAGCGGGGCGCACGTGCCACTCGTTCGGTGTGGTTCATATTGAAGGAACAATGGTCTCTGCTTCGCTCAGATCAGGCGACGTGTGGCGAGGTTGGCGAACCGATGACGCCGGGGAGGACGGGGGGCCAGTCGCGTACGGGTTGGTTATGTGCGTATTCGCCGGGTTTTTTCGGGCGGGCGTCGAAGAGCAGGCCGGTGTTGAAGACGCGCTGATCGCGGCCTGGGTCGCAGTTGGCTAGCCAGTGGAATAGGGCTTCGTCGGGATGACGGATGTTCACTTCTGCGCCGAGGAGGATGACGAATCTCGCGGGGCTGTTCGTAATGTTATTCAGCCGGCGGACGAGGCTTTCGGGCAGATCGGCGTTGTCCGCGTCTGCGGCGACGAAGACGATGCCTGGCGTTCGGTCGTCGAGTGCGGCGGCGTCGCGCACGCCTTGCTCGGTGCGGAGGGCCGAGAGGGTTTCGGCGGGGTCGTTGTGTTGCGTGTTGTGATGGTGAGCCGATTCGCCGGGGAATGAGGTGGTTGCGTCGAGGCCGAGTTTCGTTCCGACGCCGAGGGCGGGGGCGGCGTGGTCGAGGATGTCCAGCGGGCCGCGCGCGAACTCGAGGTTCGTGCGCGGGTCGCAGCGCTCGGCGACGGCGCGGAGAACGGCGCTGGTGTCGTGCGGGTCTACATCACCGTCGACCACGATCACGCATTTGGTCCAGGCCATCTGCCCGGCGCCCCAGACGGAGTGCATGGCGCGGCGGCCTTGCAGCGGGTATTCTTTTTTTATCTTAAGAACTGCGCAGTTGTGGAAGCAGCCGAAGAGCGGCAGGTCGTAGTCCTCGACATCCGGCGCGATCGTGCGGAAGAGCGGCAAAAACAGGCGTTCGACGGCTTTGCCCATCGCGTAGTCCTCCTGCGGCGGGAGGCCGACGACGGTCGCCGGGAAGACGGGGTCGCGGCGTGTGGTGATCGCGGTGACATCGACGACCGGGTAGCGGTCGGGCAGAGAGTAGAAGCCGGTGTGGTCGCCGAACGGCCCTTCGAAGTATGCGCCGTTGCCGAGGGGACCGGCGTGGGGATCGCGCGGGTCGTATCCGGGCATGCCGGCGTCGGTGCGTACGAAGCCTTCTACGACGATCTCGGAGTTCGCGGGGGCGCGCACGGGGACAGTGACTCCGGGCGACATTGGTATGCCGCGACCGTTGAGGAAGCCTGCGAAGAGGAGTTCGGAAATGCCGGGGGGGAGCGGCGCGATGGCGCCGAAAGGGAGGACCGATTCCCCGCCGAGGGCGATCGCGACGGGCATGGGCTTTCCAAGTCTTTTCCAGGAGCGCCAGTGCCTCGCGCCGTCGTGGTGCATGTGCCAGTGCATGACGAGTCGGCGGCGGCCGACGAGTTGGACGCGGTACATGCCGACGTTGTGGGACGGTGGTTTGGCGCGGCCGATGTCGTCGGCGTGGATGGTGTGGATGTGGGCGAATGTAATGTATCGGCCCCGGTAGTCGGGGTCGTCGGCGAGGTCGGCGCCGGGGACGCCGGTGTTGATGTCGGCGGGTTATCCGACTGCGGCGGGGTCGCCGTCGAGCGGCCAGCACTTGATGATCGGCAGGCGTGAGAGGTCGATCGCGTCACCGGTGAGGACGATCTCGCGGCAGGCGCCGCGTCGGACGGTGCGTGGGGGTACGCGCAGCAGGGGCGCGAATCGGCGCAGCGCGGATATAACTTCGCGGGCGGAGCGCGGCGGCTCGGGTTTAATAAGGTCCGCGATGCGGGCGGCGATCGCGTCGTAGCCCGTCGGCCCGCCGGGCGATTCGAAGCGCTTGCAGCCGAGCGCCATTTCCATCCGGCGGTACGAGCCGAAGGCGTTGATGAGGACGGGGATCTCGGAGCCGACGACGTTCTCGAAGAGAAGGGCGCGGCCGCCGAGGTTGTAGAACGCGGGGTCGTTGCTGCGGGCGGAGGCGCTCGGCGGATTCGGGGCGGGTTTCTTTGATTCGGCGTCCGCACGGGCGGCGATTTCAATAATCGGCGAGACGGGTTCACGGACCCGGGTGAGTTCGCCCGCGGCGTCGAGTTCGTCGATGAAGTCGCGTAGAGTGTGACGCATGGCGGATGCAGCGCGGAAGGAGTCGGCGGCGGGGCACGGCGCCGCATGGTACGCGGATCGACGTGATTGGTCGGGGTATTACGATGCGATGGCCGGGACGCCGGCGCGGCCGCTGTTGATGAGGGCGCTGGAACTGATCGATGCTTCGGCGGCGTCGGCGGGCGGGATTCACAGCGGGCGCGTCGCGGTGGATCTCGGCGCGGGCGAGGGGCGGGACTCCGCAGAACTGTTGCGGCGTGGGTGGCGAGTGGTGGCGATCGACGGCGAGCCGGAGGCCGGGCGGCGGATGCTGGCGCGCGAAGATCTCGACGGGCGCGATAGGCTGGAGGTCGTGATTGCGGAGTTCGAGGCGGCGGAGATTCCGGCGTGCCGGCTGCTGAACGCGGCGTACGCGCTGCCCTTCTGCCCGCCGGGGGACTTCGGGAATTTGTGGAGGAGGTGTGTCGCGGCGGTGGAGCCGGGCGGGTGGTTCGTCGGGCAGTTCTTCGGTGAGCGCGACGGCTGGGCGCCGCTCCCCGATCGGTCGCATCAGACGCGGGCGGAGGTGGAGCGGCTGCTGGTGGAATTCGAGATCGGGATATTCGAAGAAGAGGAACGTGACGGCGCCGATGCGCTGGGGTTCGCGAAGCATTGGCACGTGTTCCACGTCGTAGCTCGGAAGCGGGCGGCGGGCCGATAGAGTAATGGGAATATGACAGACGCGACGATCGACATCCGTGACGCTGAGAAGATGTATCGGGGGAATGTTCGGGCGCTGCGCGGCGTGTCGATGCGCGTCGGGCGCGGGGAGGTGTTCGGTCTGCTCGGACCAAACGGCGCGGGCAAGAGCACGCTCGTTAAGATACTTATGACCATCGTCCGCCCGACACGGTGCGAGGGCACGATGCTCGGCGCCGGGATCGGGGACAAGGCGGCGCTGCGGCGCGTCGGGTACTTGCCGGAACACCTGCGATTCCCGGAGTATCTGACGGGCGAACAGGCGCTGGATTATCTCGGCGGGCTTAACGACGTGCCGCGGGAAACGCGGCGGCGTCGCGCTGAGGAGGCCATCGACCTTGTAGGAATGAGCGAGTGGCGCAAAAAGAAAATCGGCGGATATTCCAAGGGGATGAAGCAGCGGCTGGGTGTCGCGCAGGCGCTGATGAACGACCCCGACCTCGTGCTGCTCGACGAGCCGACGGACGGCGTGGACCCGGTCGGGCGGCGCGATATCAGGAATGTTCTCGTCGAACTTAAGAACCGCGGTAAGACGGTGTTTCTGAACAGCCACCTGCTCGGCGAGGTCGAGATGGTGTGCGACCGCGTGTCGATCCTCGTGCAGGGGAAGGTCGCGATGCAGGGTTCGCTCGACGAACTGACGC
>CAZTEE010000091.1:0-1662 GCA_964611775.1 uncultured Phycisphaeraceae bacterium
GGCGTGGTACGATAGATCATGCCCCACTCGTCAAAGGAACACCGCACGAAACCCTCGGCCGGCCGGGGTCGGCCTGTCACGGCGTCGGACCTGCTCGCCTCGGCCGGGCCTAGCGTCGCCACCGGCGAGCACTACAGCCCCATCCCCGACGGATACCAACGCGGCCGGCATAAGTACGTCGCGGTCTTCGGCACGGTCATGAGCGGGCTGGGCAAGGGCATCCTCTCCTCGTCGCTCGCCAAACTCCTCAAGGACAAAGGGCTTGTCGTCGCCCCCATCAAAATGGAGGGCTACCTCAACATCGACTCCGGCACGCTCAACCCCTTCCGCCACGGGGAGGTCTTCGTCCTCGACGACGGGACCGAGTGCGACATGGACCTCGGCACGTACGAACGCCTGCTCGATCAGAACCTCTCCGCGCGGAACTTCACCACTTCAGGCCGGATTTACTCGGAGATTCTCGAACGAGAGCGGCACGGGGGGTATCTCGGACGCGACGTGCAGATGATCCCGCACGTCACCGGCGAGGTTAAACGAAAACTCCGCGAGCTCGCGCTCCACGGCGACGGAGATCGGCCCGCCGACGTCGTGTTCGTCGAGGTCGGCGGGACGGTGGGGGACTACGAGAATTCATTTTATATAGAGGCGCTGCGTGAACTCGCGTTCGAGGAGGGGCCGGGGTCGTGCTGCTTCGTGGCGCTGCCTTACATCATCGAGCCGCCGGCGCTGGGCGAGCAGAAGTCCAAAGCGGCGCAACTGGGGATCAGGCGGTTGCTCGAAGCGGGGGTTCAGCCGCACATCATCGCGTGCCGGGCGAGCCAGCCGGTCGGTTCGGCCGCGCTCGAGAAGATCGCGATGTTCTCGAACGTCCCGTCGCGACGCGTGTTCTCGATGCACGATCGGCCCAGCATCTACACCATCCCCGAGGCGATGCGCGCCGACGGCCTCGACCGCGAGGTGCTCTCGATCCTTGACCTGCACGGCAGGGTCGATCTTTCAACCGAGGACCGCGCGCGGGAGCGATGGTCGCAGTTCGCGCACGCGCTCACCGCCAAGAAGCCGCGGGCCGTGCGCGTCGGGCTGACCGGGAAGTACGCGAGCGTGCGCGACGCGTACGCCTCGATCGAAAAAGCCGCCGAGCATTGCTCAGCTCACCTGAACACGGATGTTCGGCTCGAATGGATCGACACGACCGACATCGACGACTCGAACGTCGCGGCTCGGCTGGCGGACCTCGACGCGGTCGTCGTTCCCGGCGGGTTCGGCAGGCGCGGCGTAGACGGCAAAATCGCCGCGGTCCGCCACTGCCGCGAGTCGGGCACGCCGTTTCTAGGGATTTGTCTAGGTTTTCAGGTCGCGGTGATCGAGTTCGCCCGGCACGTGCTCGGGCTTGAGCACGCCGACAGCACGGAGTTCGAGCCGACGTGCCCCGACGCGGTGATCTCGGAACTTCCCGAACAGAAGCAGATCGAGCAGCTCGGCGGGACGATGCGGCTCGGTGGGCAGGACGTCCTGGTTACACCAGGCTCATTGGCGGATCGGCTCTACCGGGCGTCGGTCAAGTCTTACGGTGGGGCGGTCGGCGTCCCCGCGATTCTGGGGCGCGAGAAGCAGAAGCCTTCGCCGATGCTCGTCCGGCAGCGCTTCCGTCACAGGTACGAG
>CAZTEE010000091.1:1672-7109 GCA_964611775.1 uncultured Phycisphaeraceae bacterium
TCTTCTCGGGCCGACACCCGCAGCAACCGATCATGCAGATCCTCGAACTACCTCAGCCCGGCGCCTGCGCCAACGGGCCGGCACACCCGTACTTCATCGCGGGGCAGTTCCACCCCGAACTGACCGGCCGGCCGCTGCGCCCACAGCCGCTGTTCATGGGCCTGGTGACGGCGGCGGTCTTGCGGCGCGCACCGGAGACGGATCTTGGCGCGTGGTCGGCGGCGTTCGAACTCAACGGCGCGGCCCAGCCCTGCTCGCCGATCTGAGCGATACCTTTTTCGCCGCAGCGTCGCGCGGAACCGGCCCGGCCCGGAGCATCCGCGCCCAGATCTTCAACTTAGTTAGAGAGGAAGCCCGCACGATATGGAATGGTACATCCCGGTAATGATCTTCTGCGCGCGCATCTGCGACGTCTCGATCGGGACCATGCGGATGATGCTCGTCGTGGGCGGGCACCGGTGGATCTCGGCGCTCCTCGGCTTCTTCGAGGTCATCATCTGGATCTTCGCCGCCGGCTTCGCCATCCGTTATCTCGACGAGCCGATCGCGATCATCGCGTACGCGGGAGGGTTTTCGTCGGGCGTGCTGATCGGGATGCTCATCGAGAGTCGGCTCGCGTTCGGGCTTCGGATGGTCCGCATCATCAGCACGGACGCGGGGGTGCATGTCGCCGATCGACTGCGCGACGCGGGGTTCAGGGTGACGCGAGTCGAAGGCTCCGGGCGGACCGGGGCGGTGGAAATCTCGTTTTTGGTCATCCGTCGGCGCGCTCTAGACGAAGTCCGTCGGCTGGTGATGTCGATCGCCCCTGACGCGTTCGTCACCGTCGAGCGGGTCGATCGCGCCAGCGGGGAACTCGAGCCTCGCTCGCTGCGTCGGCCCGGGTTCATGAGCAAGGGGCTGGTCCGCAAATAAATCGCGGCCGCCCGGGAGCCGCGGACATGATCGCACAGACGACCGATCCGAAAACACGCGAACAACAGCCGACGATAGAGCGCATCGCGGGCGGGTGGAAACTGACCGCTGCGGTCTGGCTCCCGAGGCCGGTGGACGAGGTGTTCCCGTTCTTCGCGGACGCGAGGAACCTCGAACGGCTTACGCCGGGGTTTCTTACATTCCGCGTCGTGACCCCGGCGCCGATCGAGATGAAAGCCGGGACTCTCATCGACTATCGGCTCCGCGTGCGCGGCGTGCCGATTCGCTGGCGGAGCAGGATCTCACGGTGGGAGCCGGGCGTGGCGTTCGCGGACGAGCAGGTGAAGGGGCCGTATCGACGTTGGTTCCACACTCACACATTCGAAGCGGTCGCGGGCGGGACGCTCGCGGGGGATGTCGTGGAATACGCCGTCCCGGGCGGGGTGATCGCGCACGCGCTGGTCGTGAAGCGCGACGTGCGTGCGATCTTCGCGTATCGCGCGCGGGTCATGCGCGAGTTGTTCGCGTGAACGCTGCTTCGCCCGCTTCACAAATGCCTATCCGTGAGGGCTTCAGCCGCCGGGTTTCTTGTTTCCGGGGAGCAGGCCTTTGCCGAGGTTTTCGATGGATCTTTTCGCGTCCTCAGCGGCCTCTTTGATTCCCTCGGCGGCTTCTTTCGCCTTATCCCCGACGCCCTCGATCATCCGCTTCGCTTCGTCGCCGAGTTCCGTCGTCACACCGACGCCGAGATCGCCGAGCGATCCGAGTCGTTCGAGCGCGCCGCGGAGATCGCCCGCGAGGTCGGCGGGGAGCAGGGCGCCGCCTTCTTCGACGACCGCAGCGAGGACCGCTTGCACGATCACTCCAGCGAGCGTGCCCAGCGGCATCGGTTTATCGGCGCCGACATCGGTCAGCGCGATCTCCCGGATCGGGATCGTGACGACGGTCGGCTCGCCGCCGATCGGCGCGAGCGAGACACGGACGTTTACATCGCGGATGGTTACCTCGCGGACGACGAAGTTCGGCCCGGCGTCGGTCTGGGTCTGTGACGGCTGTGTGTCGCGATCTTTCTTTGTGTTTTCCAGGATCACGCCGTAGTTTGATTCGCCCCGGCGGCGCTGGATGTCTACGCCGAGGCCGGTCAGGCGGAGGTGGGGGAGTTCGATGGTGTCCTTGCGTAGCGTGCCCAGTGAGACGGCGACAGAGCCTTCGCTGAGAGTGAGGAACGGATCGCCGGCAAAGTCGGGCGGGTTCTCGACGGTCAGGCCTCGCATGGAGAACGTTCCCGCGAAGACGCCTACGTTCGCAGAGTCGAGCGAGGTGGTTACGCCCATCGCGTCGCCGGCGCCTTTCTCGACCGCCGCCCGCGCGATGGTGTCGATCGAGAACGCGACGACGAGCACGCCGACGAGGAGGATGATTCCGACACCGAAGCCTGTGATTGCGATCGCTTTTTTCTTCATGGTTCGGTTCCCCTCAGGCCGGCGTGTCGGCGCCGGCTGCCGAGTGATGATAGCGCGTCGGTTATGCGGTCGGCGATAGCGCATCGTCGGATGTGACGAGGCGCACGGCTGGGACACATGTGCCAATGGAGATTTGCACGCACGGCGGGACGCCCGTGCCGATGGGGGAGGGACGCCGGTTCCATTAGCGTGGCGCCAGAGCCGGTGGGGGGTGTTCGCGTTCGGGTGAAAAGTGTAAGATTCGTCAGGCCCACGCCCGAGGAGGGTTACGGCCGGTGAAGGGGCTTATGAAAGATCGGCGCCAAACCGACGAATCCGCGTGTGCGCCGCCGCTGACGGGTTCGGGGCGGGCGAAAGAGATCGACCCCGTGACGCTGGTGGAAGCGCTGTTCGAGCAGTCGTCCCTGGTGCTGTTTGTCGCTCGTGTGGACACGTGGGAGATGGTGCACGTCAGCGCGGGGTTCGAGGCGATCTGGGGTCGGCCGCGCGAGGTCGCGTTCTCACATCCAGGCGCGTGGACGGAGTTCGTCCATGATGACGATCGTGAGCGCGTGCGCGCCATATGCGAACAGATCATCCGAGATATTGAACCCTTTGAGTTTGAGTACCGCGTAGTCCGCCCGGACGGTTCGATCAGGCACATCCGCGATCGGCTCCTTGCGGGGTCTCGTGAGTCGGGTTTCATGATCGGGATCGCGGAGGACGTTACTGATCGCAAGCGTGCCGAGTCTTTCGTTCGCGCGCAGAGATCGTGTCTAGAGCGGGTCGCGCGCGGGGATAGCGCCGAATCTTGTCTGGGTCATGTCGCGCGGTCGGTCGAGGGGCTTCTAGATCAGACGCGGGCGTCGATCCTTCTGCTGGATTCGGCGGACGACACCGTGCGGCACATCGCGGCTCCGACGTTGCCCGCGGCGTACACCGCTGCGATCGACGGTACGAGGATCGGACCCTGCGCGGGTTCGTGCGGGACGGCGATACACCGCAGTGAACGCGTTGTGGTCGAAGATGTAATGCGCGATCCGTTGTGGGAATCTTTCCGCGGGCTGGCGCGGGAGCACGGCGTGGTCGCGTGCTGGTCGCAGCCGATCCTCTCGGGCGACGGGGGGGTGCTCGGCTCGTTCGCGCTCTATCCCGATGCGCGACGCGGGCCGACGGAACACGAGATCGAAGTTCTCGAAACCGCGGCGAGCCTCGCGGCGATCGCGCTCGACCGGTCCATGGCGACGCGGGCGCTCGAGGACCGCGTCGCCGAGCGCACACGCGCGCTGCACGAGAGCGAATCGCGCTTCCGCTCGATTGTCAGCAGCGTGCCCGGCGTGGTCTACCGCTGCGACATGGACCCGCAGTGGACGATGCACTTCATCTCGGAAGGCGTCGAACGGCTTACGGGGTACACGCGCGATGCGTTCTTCGCGCCGACCGGGATCACCTGGGCGAGCCTCATCCATCCCGCGGACAGCGCGATGGTCGAGCAGAGGGTCGCGGCGGCGGTGGCGCGGGACGAGCCCTATATGATAGAATATCGTCTTCATCATCGTGACGGGCGTGCGCGATGGATGTTCGAGCAGGGGCGGGCCGTGCGAGGCGGGGACGGACGCGTGCTCCATCTCGAAGGAGTCATCCTCGACGCGACCGATCAGCGCGTGGCCGCGGAAGCCCTCCGCGAGAGCGAGCAGCGTTTCCGTGTGCTAGCAGACGATGCGCCGATGCTCGTGTGGATGACGGGCGAGGACGGGCGCTGCGAGTTCTGCAACCGTGCGTGGCGCGAGTTCGCGGGCCGACCGATCGAGGCTCTCCTCGGCGAGCGCTGGCTCGAATGTTTCGGCGAAGAAGATCGCGCCGGGCTATTAAATCGGCTCAGGTCCAGCGAAGCGACGGCGTTCGAACTCGAGTGCCCGATGATCGACGCGCTCGGGCGCCAGCGGATCTTTCTCGTGCGCGGCGGGCCACGCTTCCTCGCCGGGTTAGGTTCTTTCGAGGGGTACGTCGGGACGGCGCTAGACATCACCGGGCTTCGCGCGGCTCAGGAAAAGACCCGCAGGCACGATGCGGAACTCGCGCACCAGCTCAGGCTCGCGACCGTCGGCGAGATGGCGAGCGCTCTTGCGCACGAACTCAATCAGCCTCTCGCGGCGATCTCGAACTTCGCGACCGGGGCTTCGCGTCGCGTCGCGGTGGGGGAGATATCTTCGGGAGATGTGGCGCGGGTGCTGCATGAGATCGACGGGCTGGCGCGTCGCGGGGGGACGCTGGTGCATCGGGTGCGTGATCTCGTGCGTGCCCGCACGCCGCGAGGCGGATGGGTCGCTCCGGGCGACGCGGTGCGCTCCGCGTGGAAGATGCTCGAAGCCGACGCACGAAGGGCTGGGATCCGCGTGCGGATCGTGGACCGCTGCGACCGTGTCCGGGCCGCGATCGATACACTCCAACTCGAGCAGGTTGTTCTGAATTTACTCAGGAACGCGATAGAGGAACTCGCGGAGTGCCCGCCGGCGCAGCGCGATGCCGAGGTGCTGATCGAGCCGGGCGATCCCGGGCGGGCGCGGATCGAAGTCGCGGACACGGGTCGCGGCGTGCGGCTCGATCCGGCGGAACTCTTCGAACCGTTCCGCACGCACAAGCCGGAAGGGGTGGGGCTTGGGCTTTCGATCAGCCGGTCGATCGTCGAGTCCTACGGCGGTCGGCTCGAATGCCGCGAGAATTCTCCAACCGGCACGAGGTTCATCATCGAGATCCCCGTCGAATCCGGCGCGGGCGCCGACACGGAGACAGGCTCATGAGCGACCGAGTTATCCCCGTGGTGCATGTGATCGACGACGATGCTTCGATCCGCGAGTCCGCGGCGTTCCTGCTCGAATCGGCGGGGTTCCGGGCGCGGACCTACGCGACTTGCGCGGAGTATCTGGACTCCCCGCCGACGCCCGGGCCGGGCTGCATCGTGCTCGATCTGCGAATGCCCGGGATGAGCGGCCTGGAGATGCAGCGCGAGTTGATCGCGCGCGGTGAACGGCTTCCTATCATCTTCATAACCGGTCACGGCGACACCGCGACCGCCGTGC
>CAZTEE010000092.1:0-7093 GCA_964611775.1 uncultured Phycisphaeraceae bacterium
CCGCACGCTCGACCGCGTTAGAAAGTTCGCGCACGTTCCCCGGCCAGGGGTACCGTCGCAACGCGTCGAGAGCCTCGGGCGTGAAGCCGGTGATCTGCCGGCCCGCTTCGGCGGCGTGCTCACGCAGGAAATGCCCCGCGAGCAGCGCGATGTCGCCCGGACGCTCACGCAGCGGCGGCACATCTATTTTTACAACGTTAACACGATAATATAAATCCTGCCGGAACGAACCCTCCGCGACGAGCCGTTCCAGCGGCTCATTGCTCGCGAGCAGGACGCGCACATCCACCTCGATCGTCTCGTTCGCTCCGACCGGCTCGAACCGCCGTTCCTGAAGGACGCGGAGCAGTTTGAGTTGCATCGCCGGCGAAGCCGAGTTTATCTCATCGAGAAAAATGGTTCCCCCGTCGGCGGCGAGGAACTTGCCCTGCTTGTCGATGTGCGCGCCGGTGAACGCGCCCTTGGCGTGCCCGAAGAGTTCAGATTCGAGCAGCGTCTCGGGGATGGACCCGCACGCGATCTCTATGAACGGGTGGTCCCTGCGGGGGCTTCGGCGGTGGATCGCGCGCGCGATCATGCTCTTGCCGACACCGGACTCTCCCGTCATCAGCACGGTTGTCTTGGACGCCGCGACGGCCTCGACGAGGTCGTAGATCTTCACCATCCGGTGGTCCGCGCCGACTAGGTTGTCAAGCCCGTACCGCCGATCGAGCTGCTGCTTGAGCACCCGGTTCTCATCGCGCAGCGCGTGCTGACGAAAGGCTTTTTCCAGGCTGATCCGCAGTTCGTCGTCGATGATCGGCTTGGTGAGATAGTCCACGGCGCCGGCCTTGATCGTGCGCACCGCCGACTCGATCGTGCCGTATCCCGTCAGCACGATTACCGCCGTCTCGGGCGCCGACTCGCCAAGCCGAGCAAGTGTTTCGATCCCGGAAATCCCCGGCAACGACAGATCGCAGATCACAACGCCGAACGGGTCCGACTCGCGCCGCTCTGAGACCGCGGTTACGGCTTCCTCGCCGGTCGCGCACGTCGCGACGCGGTAGCCCTCGCGGGTTAGAAAATCCGCGAGCGAGTCCGCGACGATCGGGTCGTCATCGACAACCAGGACGTGCGGCGTACGCTTCACACTGCCTGTGTAGCCCGATTTTTCACTCGGAGGTGTCATGCCGGGTGTGGGTAGATGATCGTGACGTGCGCGCCCCGTCCGCCGGGCCGAAGAGGGTCGTTTGGAGATCGGGCCGCGAGGGTGACCTCGCCGTCGAGTTCACGGACGATTCGTCGCGCGAGTGACAGCCCGACGCCGAATCCGGCGGCACGGGTCGTAAATCCCGGGTCGAACGCGCGATGCAGCGCGGCCGGCTCCGGGCCGGGGCCGTCGTCGATAACGTCTATCCGCACGCTGAAACCCGCCGGCTCGTTCGGGACGAGTTCGGCGATTATCTCAACACGCCCGCCGATGCGGCTCTCGGCGATCGACTCGATCGCGTTGCGCACAACGTTTGCGAGCACCGGATAGATCGGGCCGGCGGCTGTCAGCACGAGCCGCGGCGATACCTCGCCCGACAGTTCGACGTGATGAGCCGCGGCGAGCGGGCGATGCGCGTCCATCGCGTGCGTGATCGCTTCGACAAGCGCGATTGATCGGCGTTGTTCGAGAGCGTTCCCCGCACCGGGCCGCATTACGTCGTGCAGGAGTTCGGCCATGTGTTCGAGGGCCGCATTCGCGGTGTCGAGTTGGCGGACGATCGCCGGGTCCAGCGAAGGCGCGAGCGCTAATCCCCCGAGGCTGCGCCGGGCGAGCGTGAGCGTCCGCGTCGCGCCGTCGAGCAGGTTGTTGAGTTCGTGCATCACCGCGAACAGGCCGAGCGTCGCGTCGTCGGCGAGCCGACCGGCGGCGCCGGCTGTCGTCGAAATATGCGTACCGGGCGCCGGCGAGTAGCGGATCGGCTCCGGGCGACGGTCTGGTTCTGGGTCGCGGCGTGTCATCACCATCCACGATCGGACCGCGGGCCGGCGGACTTCACCCCGGATGTTGACCGCACGCGACACGCCGGGGTCAGAGCGATGCATGGTTGCCGGGATGCAACACCACGGGTGTTCTCGGACCAGACATGCGGTCCCGGCGGCTAGACATTATTGATATCAACAACAGTGGCACGGGCGTCCTGCCCGTGCGAAATACACAGGCTTTGACTATACGGGAGGGACGCCCTTCCCACCTCAGAATCAGACGGCGGGACGCCTGTCCACTGATCTGTGGATTGCGCGTCATAGCCCGCTCATCCGCCACGCCGCGAGCAGCAGCAGGCAAACGAGCACGCCGCGCATCGTTACGATCGGCAACCTGTGAGTCAGCGAAGCCCCTATCCAGGCGCCGAGCATCGCCGCGGGGGCGAGCGCGCCCGCGAGGACGAATGCGTCGGCGGGCGCCTGGTTATGAGCCGGGAGCGTCCCGATCTTCACCGCGGCGCCCACACCCGCGGTTATGCACATAGTCGCGCTGCTCGCCGCGATCGCGTGTCGCAAGGGAACCCGGCATAGCCACTGCGCCAGCGGCACAGCGAGAATCCCGCCCCCGATCCCGAGCACTCCCGCCGACCCGCCCAGCACAGTCCCGACCGCGCCCGCGCGCATCGGCGTGATCCGCGACGCGGCTTCGTTGTGATCGGGCAGTTTGCGCCAGACCCGGACGATCTCCTGAGCAGCGAGGTACAGCAGGAACACCGCGAATATCCGGCGCAGCGTCAACCCGTCGAGTTGGTTCGAGAGCCAGACTCCGACGAGGATCGCGACGAGCGCGGACGGGAGGATATAGAAGAGAAGTTGACGGCGGACCGCGCCGGCGCGCCCGTGCCTGATCGTAGCGGGCAGTGACACAGCGACGTTGACCGCCATCGCCGCCGCCTGGAACAGGTGCTGAGCGTCGGCGCCTCGCCCGGGGAATAGCAACGCGAGCGCCGGGATCATGATGATCGACCCGCCGATTCCCAGCATCCCGCCGAGCGTCCCGGCGGCGAAGCCGATGCCGGTCGTTATCGCGATTTCCGCGGCGCTTAGAGTCATCCTTCTATTCGCATCGTATCGACGTGCGCCGGCGGCGCACGGTATCGTGGCGAGCGATGGCCGATCGACGCATCGTCACCGTGACACTGAACCCCGCGGTCGACCGGGTGCTGGAAGCGCCAGGATTCGCCGTCGGTCGGCATATGCGCGGCAGGCGCATCGCCCTCTACCCCGCGGGCAAGGGCATAAACGTCTCGCGCGCACTCGCCACGCTCGGGATGCGCTCCATCGCCACCGGCTTCGTAGGGCGCGGCGAACTCGGCATGTTCGAGGAGCATCTCGAAGAAACCGGCGACGGTCGCATCACCTGCCAGCTCCTCGTCGTACGCGCACGCACACGCGACAACGTCACCATCGTCGATCCCGTAAACGACACCGAGACCCACATCCGCGACGAGGGGTTCGAGATCCAGTCCGAGGACGTGGGCCGGATCGCCAGCAAACTCGCGCTGCTGGCCCGCGAGGACGCCGTCATGGTCTTCGCGGGGTCGTCGCCGCCGGGGTTGTCGTCGGCCGCGTTCGCGCACCTGATCGAACGCTGCGCCGAGCGAGGCGCTCAGATCGTCGTGGACACGTCGATCGACGGGCTGCGCGAACTCCACGACCAGGGCGCGTGGCTGATGAAACTCAACCGCGAGGAACTCGCCGCGGTTTCGGGCATGAAGACCGAGAGCGAGCGCGACGTGATCGCCGCGGCCAGGTCGCTCACGGAGCGCTCGAAAGGCCGGGTCCGGTACGTCGCGGCGACCATGGGCGCCGACGGCGCGGTGCTCATCGGCGAATCCGTCGCGCTCCGCGGGCGGGTCGGCGTGCATCCGGGCCGGATTGTTTCGACCGTCGGCTGCGGGGACTGCCTCGTCGCGGGGCTTCTCACAGGGTGGATCCGGACCGGCGATTGGAAGTCGGCGCTGCGCGAGGGGCTGGCGGCGGCGACCGCGGGCGCCGTCGAACGCAAGGCGGGCTTCATCATCCCCGACGACGTGGACGAGTTCCGCGAGGCGGCCATTATCGAACCCATCGAGTTCCTGCCTTGATCTCGTTCACCGCAGAGACGCAGAGGGCGCAGAGATGGGAAGAGGGGGGATGGTGCGCAAGCGTAGTATCATGTCGCGTATATAAATTTAGTTTGCTTTTTGTTGCTCCACCCCGACCCGCCCCGCTCCCCCTCTGCTTTCACTGCGCCTCTGCGGTGAATATCGACCCGGCCGAGATGGGATCGGCGCAAGCGGATGTGGTTCCCGGACTTGCCCGGATCGCCGCGGCCGATCAGTCCGCACCGGGACACGTCAGTTCGGCCGGATTTGGGTTTCCGAGCCGCCCGGGCCGTGCGCTGAGGTAGGCTGGTCTCGAGGCCGGGTCGGGCGCGTGGTGGCGTCCGGGTCGGCGGCGAAAACCCCAGACACGGTGGTGCATGAGAAACTCAGACCCGTCCCGACGAGCGGCGCTCGCGATGCGCGGCGCCCGAAGCGCGCTCTTCACTCTCGCCGCGACCCTCACCGCGGCGTCCGCCATCCACGCGAAAACCGGCCGGCTCCCGCTGACGCCGCCGCTCGCGGCGATCGAAACTTATCAAGCCCAGCCGGCGTCACGCAACGCGCCCGCCGTCGAGCAGATCGCGCCGACCATCGAAAAAACCGATGTCCGCCCGATCGGCGTCCGCTATTTCAACGGTCGGCCCGCTCGCCCCGTCCGCACAGTCTGGATCACCGTCACCGCCTACAGCCCGGACCACCGATCCTGCGGCGAGCACGCCGACGGTATCACCGCGAGTAACAAATCCGTCTGGACCAACGCGATGAAACTCGTCGCCGCGGACACCTCGATCCTCCCGATCGGCACGATGCTCTCGATCCCCGGCTACGACGACGGCCGCATCGTCCCCGTCCTCGACCGCGGCGGCGCGATCAAAGGCGCACGCCTCGACGTGCTCTTCCCCTCGCACGACGAAGCCCTGCAATGGGGCGTGCAGCGGCTCCCCGTCACGATCTGGGAATACGCGGACTGATCTTCGATCCGTTCACCGCAGAGGCGCATAGTTCGCATAGGGGAGCGTTGATAAGGGTGTTTAATACGGCAAAAGCCCATGGATTTGATCACCGGGCTTTGTATTTCGTGTCCACACTTTCCAAAATTAGCGCAGTAAGAATCTGATTCAAATCTAAAACCTTCCACTCCTTTTTCTCACCCTCTGTCTCTCTCTGTATTCCTCTGCGTTCACTGCGCCTCTGCGGTGATACGATTGCTTCCATGAACGACGGAGATGAGCGATGATCGCGGGCACGTCGGGCGGTCGGCCCAGGTCGATCGAGGATTTGCTCGCGGCGGGGACGATGCACCGGCTCGATCGGCTCGACCTGCTGAGCCGGAAGGTGTTCGCGGGTCGTCTGCCGGGCGAGCGCCGCTCGAAGAAGCGGGGCCGGAGCGTCGAGTTCGAGGACTACCGCCCGTACGTGCCCGGCGACGACCTCCGCCATATCGACTGGAACGTTTTCGCCCGGCTCGATCGTCTGTTCATCAAAATCTTCCTCGAAGAGGAGGACCTCGGCCTGCACATCGCGATCGACGCTTCGGCGAGCATGGACGCGGGTGAGCCTAATAAACTTATCTTTACGCAGCGGCTCGCCATGGCGCTCGGATACCTCGGCCTGGTCGCCAACAACCGTGTGTCCGCGACCGTGTTCGGACGCGATCGACCGGCGCGGCTCGGCGAGTGCAGGGGACGAAGGAACGTGCAGCGCCTCGGGCGGTTTCTGCTCGAAGCGCCCTGGGGAGAAAGCGGCGAACCCATGCGAGGCGGGCCGGGGGAGAACGCCGATTTCGCCGCGGTAATGCGCGCCGCCGGCGCCGGGAGAACCGGCAAGGGCGTCCTCGTGGTTCTCAGCGATTTCCTCCTGCACGAGGGCTACGAGGACGGCCTGCGCGCGGTCGCGGGCGGGCGCTCGTGGGACATCTACGCGATGCAGATCCTCGCGCCCGACGAGATCGACCCGGCCCGCGCCGGCGCGGGCGCCGTCACGGGCGACCTCCGGCTCACCGACGCCGAGACCGGCGAGGATCGCGAGGTCACCGTCACCGCGGCCTTGTTAGAACATTATTCACGAACACTCGAACGCTACCGCAACGACCTCGCAAACTATTGCACAACCCGCGGCATGACGCACCTGCTCGTCCGCTCGGATACATCCATCGAAACGTTCCTCCTCGACGACCTCCGCAAACGCGGCATGCTGCGGTGAGGATCTGAACGCAGAGGAAGACAGAGGGAGAAAGTGGGGGGAGTGGAACTCTCATAACCGAAGTTTAATCGTGATCTCGGGGCGCATTCGTCAAAATGCGACATCATGAATCACAAAACCCGGGGATGAGATCCCCGGGCTTTGTGCTATTCTAACTAAACTAATCTCTGCTCTCGGCTCTGCGTTCACTGCGTCTCTGCGGTGAAGCCCGACCCGTGCGGCGGGGATCACCGTGCGTTGATCGCCGCCTCATCCGCGCCGAGGAACTCGCGCATGTGGCGGTCGTAGGTCTCGGCGTCCTCGTCGCGGGAGAGATCCAGCCGGAGTTCGTTTATGACCTTCGTCCCCTGGCCGATCCACTCGCGCCAGGTCTGGGCGGAGATGTTCTCGTGGATCCACTGCCCGAGCGGCCCCTTGAACGGCGGGCGGGGCAGTTGCGAGCCCGGACGTCCTGTTTTCTGGCATATGAACGCTCCCGCGGGGATCGCATCCTCGGCGGCGGCAGTAACCTCCGGGATCGGCCGGCCGAGTTTCTTCAGCATCTCGCCCATCGCGTTGCGAGGCATTAGGTCGCCACGCTCAGCCGCGACGGTGTAGCCCCGGGTAAGAGTGTCCGCGGCGCGGTCGAGATCGCCAGCCTCGATCAGGCTCGCCGCCGCCTGCTGATATGCCTTGCTGAAGCCCGCGTTCACCTCGATGCAGCGGAGATAGGCGCGGGCGGCGTCGGAATGGCGCCCGGCCTGGGCGTACGCGCCGCCGAGGCTGTAGTGCGCCATGTCGTTCGACGGGTC
>CAZTEE010000093.1:0-6835 GCA_964611775.1 uncultured Phycisphaeraceae bacterium
CGGCGTCGCGGAGGCGTTGGTACTCACGGTCGGTGAGGGTGAGGATGGGCGCGACGGTGATGGAGTCTCCGGTGTGGACTCCCATGGGGTCGATGTTCTCTATGCCGCAGACGATGACGCAGTTGTCGTTGCGGTCGCGGACGACTTCGAGTTCGAACTCTTTCCAGCCGAGCAGGGAGCGGTCGATCTGGACCTGCCCGATCATGCTGGCGGCGAGGCCGCGGCGGACGATGTCCTCGAACTCCTCGCGGTTGTAGGCGATCCCGCCGCCGGACCCGCCGAGGGTGAATGCGGGTCGGATGATGGCGGGTAGGCCGAGGGTGTCGATGGAGCCGAGGGCGGCTTCGAGGGTTGTGACTACGGCGCACTCGGCGGTTTTCAGGCCGATGGAGTTGCAGATGTCGCGGAAGGTGGCGCGGTCCTCGGCGCGGTGGATGACCTCGCGGCCGGCGCCGATCATCTCGACGTTGAGTTCGTCGAGGGCGCCGGAGTCGAATAGGGCGCAGGCGCAGTTGAGGGCGGTCTGCCCGCCGAGGGTTGGGAGGACGGCGTCGATGGGATTGCCGAGGTCGCGCTCGGCCTCGATGATCCGGCGTACGGAGTCGGGGGTGATAGGCTCGATATAGGTCCGGTCGCTGAAGGCCGGGTCGGTCATGATTGTGGCGGGGTTCGAGTTGACAAGCACGACGCGGTAGCCCTCGTCGCGGAGGGCTTTGCATGCCTGGACGCCGGAATAGTCAAACTCGCAGGCCTGCCCGATGACGATCGGCCCGGAGCCGAGGATCAGGATGGTTTTGATGTCGTCTCGTCGCGGCATGGCTGCGTCGGGGCGGTTCCGGCGCACTCCCCGCGCCCGACCCGTGCGGGCGCAAACTTCAACAGCCTACGCCGAACCGGCTCGCGCGGCAATGCGCCGGGGAGGTCGCGGGCCGATAGCATGCGTTATATGGCCCAGCATGTCATTTCGAGAGTGGTGGCTGCGGCGATCCCGGCGCTCCTGCTCGCGGGCGGTTGCGCGGTGGTGATGCCGCCGAGGCCCGAGGCCCGCGTCGCGGACCTGCGCTTCGTGGAGCGGACCGCCGACGGGGTTCTCTACGAGTTGGAGATCGAGGGGGCGAACAGGTCCGAGCAGGATCTTCGGCTCGAGTCGGTGCGGTACTGGCTGGCGGTCGACGGCGTGCGCGTGTTCGAGGCCGAGCGGGCCCCGCAGGCGACTTTTTCGTCATTAGGGACGAGGTCGTTCGCAGCGCCGATCGCGGTCCCCGCGGGGTCGCTGCCGGGGGGTGACGGCTGGTACACGCTCGGGGCGACCGTGTCGTATCGCACGCCCGGGCCGCTCGCGAAGATATTTTATGATATTGGTCTGATCCGGCCGCGGGTCGGCGTGCGCGCGGGGGGCGAGTTGCCGACGGCGCCGGCGGGCGCGCCGTGACAGCGATGACAGATCGAACTCTTCTGGTCGCGGTGTTCAATGAGGCCCAGCGGTGGTCGCTGCCCGAAGCGCTCGTTGATCGTCTGCGTGCCGGCGCGCCCAGCGGGGTACGCGTCGAGGTGGCGCGTTCGCGGGCGGAGTTCGCGGATCGGCTTGACGAGACGGACTTATTGATGGGTCTGCCGGTGGCTGGGGACCAGGCGCCGGCGACGGGGCCGAGATTGAAGTTCGTGCAGTTGGTGCGCCCGCACGCGGAATCGCTCGCGCCTATCCGGCGTGTGCTCGACACGGGGGCGCGCGTCGCGGGGACCGCGCCGATCCGCGCGACCGCTGTCAGCGAGCACGCCGTCGCGCTGACCCTCGCGCTGCTGCGCCGAGTGGACGACGCGGTGCGATCGCAGGCGGCGCACAGGTGGGAATCGCAACGGCTGGCCGGGGAAGCGCGCACACTCGCGGGCGCGACCGTCGGCATCGTCGGGTACGGGCACGTCGGACGCGCGATCGCCGAGCGGCTAGCGCCCTTCGGCTGCGAGATCATCGCGACGGTGCACGACGACGCTGAAGCGGGCGGCGTCGCGCGGCTTCTTCCCAGCTCGAGCATCGACGAACTGCTCGGGCGCTCGAACGTCGTGATCCTCGCGGACGACCGTTTCGACCGCGTCAGGCCGATCCTCGATCGGTCGCTGTTCGCGAGCATGAATCCCGGGGTGTTGCTGGTGAACGTCGCGAGCGGGACGGCGTTCAGCGAATCGGAACTGCTGCGGGCGATGAGAAAAGGCCTGGTCTCGGCGGCGGCGCTCGACGTGTTCTCGCAGCGGCCGTTGCCGACGACCAGCCCGCTGTGGAGCGCACCGAATGTGCTGATGACGCCCGCGATCGGCGCGGCGGGTCAGGACGCCTGGCGCCGGGCCGTAGAAATCACACTCGAGAACATCCGCCGATTGGATACGGGCGAGCGGCTCCTCGACGAGGTCGGGGGCGTGGGCTGAAGCCGGGCGTGGGTCGGCGGTCTAACACGGTTATTAGATGTGCGGGGAGCATCGGGCTGTGGGAACGATCTGGTGGATGCTCGCGTCGCTGCTCTGGATAGGGTTCGCGGCGTTCACCGAGTCGGTCCGCCGATGCTCGCTGCGCGACGGCGACCCGCGCACGGGGCTGGTGATCGTGCTGTTGCGGCTGTTTGTCCGGGTCGTGCATCGGCTTCGGGTGTCGGGTGTGGAGCACGCTCGGGCTGGTCGGGGGGCCGGGCCGATGATCGTGGTCGCCAATCACACTTCGAGCGTGGACCCGCTGCTTATCCAGGCGGCGTGCCCCTTCGAGATCCACTGGCTGATGGCGGAGGACATGCGGACGCGAGCGCTCGAGCCGATGCTCGATTGGGCGGGTGTGATCGCGGTCGATAGGCGCAGCGGCAGCGGCGCGGGGCTTCGGCCGGCGCTGCGGGAGCTGCGCGCCGGCGGAGTCGTCGGCGTGTTCCCGGAAGGCGGCATCGCGCGGGCGGGCGCAGGCCGATTGTCATTTCAGATCGGAGTCGGGGTTCTCGTCGCGCGCAGCGGCGCCCGGGTGCTGCCGATCCGCATCTCGGGGACGCCCGCGGCTAGATCTGTGTGGGCCGGCGTCCTCACGCCGAGCCGATCCCGCCTGACCATCGGGACGCCGATCGCCTTTTCGCCGGGCGCCGAGCCGGGGGATATCGTTCGGACTCTCGAAGATCGTATCGGCTCGCTCCGCGGGCCGGGCGAAACCTGAATAGAGCGAATACGATGAAGCCGAGCGTGAAGCGGTCGCGCGCCCGATCCCCGTAGGAGGCCCGTTATGTCGCGTTGTGCAGGTTCGCTGGCGGTGATCGCCGGTTCGTTGTTTGGCTTCGCGGGAGTGATAGCAGCCGACCCGGCGCCGACGTGGGTCGATCAGGAAGCCGGCTCGCTGCGCGGGCATGTGCAACTGACTTCGCCGGAACGGTTCGTCAAGGCCGGTGAGTCGTACTTCAGCCCGGACGGGAGATGGATCATCTTCCAGGCGGTCCCCCGCCCGGCGCCCGGGGTTGAGCCTGATATCCACTATTCGATGTACGTGGCGCGGCTGAGGCTCGAGCAGGGCCGGATCGTCGGCGCCGAGACGCCGCTCCTCGTCAGCCCGCCAGGCTCGGCGAACACCTGCGGGTTCTTTCATCCGACGGAGCCGGGACGGATAATATTTGGTTCGACATTGACGCCGCCCGCCGCTCCGGACCAGGCCGGGTACCAGCGCGGCTCGAACGACTACCGCTGGGCCTTCCCCGAGGAGATGGAAGTCGTGACGCGCATCGTCCCCGAGATCGCCCGCGATACACCCCTCGCCGAGCACTCGAGCGCCGGCCTGTTCAATTCAGCGATCCCGACGCCGATCTGGACCCGCCCGGGCTACGACGCGGAGTGCGCGTTCTCACCCGACGGGCGGTACATCGTGCACACGCGGGTCGATCCGGCTTCGGGCGATCCGGACCTGTACATCTTTGACACTCTGCTGGGCACAGCGTCGCCGATCGTTAAGAAGCCGGGTTACGACGGCGGGCCGTTCTTCTCCGCGGACGGGCGCCGGGTGTGCTACCGGTCGGACCGTCGCGGCGACGACCTGCTGCAACTCTTCGTGACGGACCTGGTCACCGCGGTCGGCGCCGACGGCGCGCCGACGTCCCGGCTGGTCGAGCATCAACTGACCGACAACGGGCATGTCAACTGGGCGCCGTTCTGGCACCCGTCGGGCGAGTTCCTCGTCTACACGACGAGCGAGGTAAGCCATCGCAACTACGAGGTTTTCGCCATCGAGGCGCCGGCGTTCGGCGTGCCGACCGACGCGCCGCTGCGCACCCGGCGTCTGACATTCGCCGACGGCTTCGACGGGATGCCTGTTTTCAGCGCCGATGGGCGATGGATGATGTGGACCAGCCAGCGCGGCGAGATCCACCCGGGCGACGATCGGCCGAGCACCCAGGTGTGGGTCGCCGAGGTCGTCAACGCGGCGCCGTGACCGCGACACGCGAACCGTCCGCCTCACGCTCGAGCGCCCCGTCGAGCCAGGCGAGCAGGCCCGGCGTGGTCATTACGCCGGAGCGGCCGTCGACGATCTTTCCGTCGCGGATGATGACCACAGTCGGGAAGCCGCGCACGCCGAGCGACTGAACGATGTCCGGGTGCTCGTCGCCGTCGATGTAGACCGGCTCGGTGCGGGTTCGGACGACGTCGGCGACCCGGCGGTCGGCGAGGGCGCCGCGTTTCATGGTCTGGCACGGGCCGCACCAGTCAGCCGTGACGAACGCGAACACCGGCTTGTCGGACAACTCGGACCTTTCGAGGGCCTCGGAGTATGTCAGGGACGCGTCGAACATATCCGGCACGGGCGCGACCCCCCCGCCGCCCGCCACCGTGCGGATCAGCACGACCGCAGCCAGGAGAATGATCGCGAATCCCAATGGGCCTTCGGTCAGGTAGCAGGTCGGACACTTCATGGGAGGCGCTCCGGGGAGGAGTGGGAGGGGCCGGGGTCGTACAAACCATTCGGCGCCGGGCTTGCTGCTCATACATCGGAACGGCGGCCTGGCCGAGATTATTCCCGCTGACCACTGACGATACGGCAGCCGGGCCGGTCGGTTGCGGGAACTCGGACCTCATGCCCGGAGTACGATCATTCGCTCTGCGGGGAAGTACGGATGCGGATTGTCTCGGCAAACTTGTTCTGTCTCAACCCATACCCCCGCCGAGCCCTCGAAGCTGTCGCCGCCCAGCAAGGCGACATCACCGTCCTGATCGAATCTACCGGCCGATTCACCGACCTCGCCCGCGGGCTGCTTCCCCCCGTCCGGGCCGCCGGCCTGACCCGGCGGGGCGGGATGCCCATCACAATCCACGCGCCCGAGACCGCCCCGGTCCGGGACGTGCGTGAGAGCCGTCGCGGCTGGGTCGAATGCCGGATTAACGATGTGCTGGTCTTCGCGGTGCACGCGGTGGCGCCGTATCTGCCGTGGCGTGTCTCGCGTCGGCGGGATCAGCTGTGCGCCCTGGCGGATCGGATTTCTGCGGTGGAGGACCGCGAGCACTCCCTGGCGATAGGGGATTTCAACACGGCCCATTTCGAGCGCGCCTGGCAGCAATTTGAATCCGACGCCGGGCCATGGCGCAGGGTTATGCCCGCGGGCGTCCGCTGGTCGGGCACGTGGCCGCTGGGCGGGGTCTGGGCGCCGATCGCGGTCGATCACGCGTTCACGCCGGGCCCGCCGGCCTGACCCTCGCGCGGACCTTCGCCATCCCGGGCAGCGACCATCTCGGCCTGGTAGTCGATCTCCCCGGCGAACTCGGCCCGCACAAAACCAAACATAGACACATCTGACAGTGGCACGGGCGTCTCGCCCGTGCGCGTGCGGCATCCCCGCCGCCGCCGCTTCACCCCATCCCGATCCGTTTAGTCCGTCTGGGCGATCCCCACTGCCCGCCCGATCCGCCCGACCCGCTCAACAACATCCCGGCCTCGCGCCGATGCTAATGCCCGCATGGGGCGGCCGAACGACGACACCCCGATCCGCGACTCCTCGCGCCAGACCGGCCGCGATCGCCGCATCGACACGCGCCTCCCGATGGTCGGCCTGACCTGCGACCGGGGCAGGATCGTCGACCTCTCCGAGACCGGCGCCCGGATCGAATCGCGCAGACCCTGGAAAGAAGGCGCCGTCCGTCCCGTCACCATCACCGACGAACTCGGCTCGGTCACCATCCCGGGCCGATGCGTCTGGCTCGTCCGCGAAGGCTTCTTCCGCCATTCGATGGGCGTCCACTTCGTGAGCGTCAACGCCGAGCAGGCCCAGCGCCTCGCCGGCATCGCCGCCGCCTTCGCCGCCGAGACCATGTCCGACGGCTACCGCCAGCACGCGGCGTGAGCATCGCCCGGCTGCGCAGCCCCCGATCAGTCGCCCGGCGAGGGAGCGCACTCAAGGTGCGGCGTCCACAACTCGCCCGCGCCCGACTCCCGACAATAAATATGCACCTGCGACAAGGCCGGCGAGTAAATGTGCAGTGTTATTAGATCACGCGGGGCGTCGTTGACCACCTCGTGGATGTCCGCGTCCCACGACGCGCATATGTACCCCCGTGCACGGACCTCCGGCTCGTGCGAACCCGCCAGAAGACCGGCGCCGTCCACGTCGTAGCGGATCTCCGTCGCGGCGCCTTCGACTACGAGGAACGCGCAACTCGAAGCGCGGTGGTCGTGGATCGGCGTCCGCTGCCCGGGCCTCCAGCACACGCAGACGAGTTCGTACCAGGCGCTGCGCGCGACCTCGTGCCGCGCGTAGTGCCCGTCATCGAACGAGACGAACCGCGCCAGATCGGCACGGGTGAACGGCCGCGCCCGCAGCATCGCGCGAAGCGAGCC
>CAZTEE010000094.1:0-6788 GCA_964611775.1 uncultured Phycisphaeraceae bacterium
TACGACACGCGCCGATCACAGCCCCGCGAAGCGCAGCGCGAGTATTTCGAGCGCCAGCGCCGGATCGGTCCGGCCGGACTTCGCCCGCGCGTCGGCCTCGACCGCGAGATCGAATAAATCCGCCAGCGCCCCTGGCTCCGCCCGGCGCGCCGCCGCGAGGATCGGCCGCTGCGACTCGCCCCAGATCTTAAGTTCACGCGCGACCTGCATCTCGGGCGCCCCCGAACGCAGCAGCCGCGCCGACGCGTGCAGTTTCCGAGCAAGGTCGATCACCGCGAACGACACCAGCGCCTCGGGCTGCTTGCTAGGTCCGAGCGCATCGCGCACGGCGCCGATAGCGCGCTCGGCGGATCGCTCGAGCAGCCGCGACTGAATCACCCACACTTCCTCCTCGCGCGTCATGCCCACGCTCTCGCGGACGAGCGCGGGCGTGATCGGCTCGTCCCCCGCCATCGCGGCTAGTTTCGCGAGTTCCGCGTCGAGCCGACCGAGGTCCGTCCCGACACGCTCGATCAGCGCGGCGACCGCGGCCGGGTCTATCTTCACACCGAGCCGTTTGTAAGCCCGGCGCTCGGCCCATACCGCCGCGTCCGCCGACGAGAGCGCGTCGCACTTGACGACCGCGCCGACCTTCGCGATCGCCTTGTCAAGGTTCCCGGGGCGCCAGGTGTCCGCGCGGAGCACCAGCGTCGCGCTATCGGTCGGGCCGGCGGCGTACCGCTCGAGGGCGGGCCGAGTCTCCGCGGAAACGATCTTGTCCGCCTCGTCCACCAGCACCAGTTTGTGCTGCTGCATCAGCCCGAAAGATCGGCACTCGTCGAGGATGTCCGCGAGCGCAGTCTCGGCGCCGAAACGGATCCGCTCTACGTCACCGAAACGCTCTTCGAGCGCCTGCCGGAGCGAATCCGTGTGCAGCGACCGCAGGTGCGGCTCCTTACCGTGCAGCACGACCACCCGGCAATCAGCGTCGAGACGGACCGGCCCCGCTTTGGCTCGACCGCCCGCGGGCGCGGACCTGGTTGTTTTCTTTTTCGCCATATCTGATCAGTTACGAACCGTGCGAGCGATCCGGGCCGACGGCGCCGACCTAATCCGAGAACGCCGCGGCGAGGATCGCGTCCGGGCTTGCGAGCGCCGGGTCGCGCTCGACGGCGCGCGTGACGAGGCGCTCGGCCTCGGCCCGCGATTGACCTAGACGTTCCAGGGCCGCGACTGCCTGCTCGGCGGCGCTCGTGACCGTCACGACCCGCCCGCCCGTCGGCGCCGACCCCGACCCGAACTCGTCTACCTTCCCATGCAGTTCCGCGACGATCGTCTCCGCCAGCCTCGCGCCGATCTCGGGCAGCGAGCGGAGGAACCGCGTGTCGCGCGTGGTGATCGCCGCGGCGATCTCGCCCGCGGGCCTCGCCATCGCCCGGAGGGCGCGCCGCGTACCCAGCCCCTTCACCTTCGTTAGCCGTTCGAAGAACGCGCGCTCGGCCCGGCTTGAGAACCCGATCAGCCTCGGACGGAACGACGATCCCTGGGCCACGGCCTCGAAGTGCTCGATCGTGTGCAGCGTCGCCGACTGCCCCAGCCGACCTCGGAGCGAGTCGGCCAGGTGTGTCGGCAGGAGCACCTCGTAGGCAAGCCCGGACTCCAGCGCGATGATCGCTGCGGCTTCGTCGACCGATTCGATCACCCCGATGATCCGTGCAAGCATCCGCAGAGCCTACCGATCTCTCGCCGACACCGGCGGGAAGAGCCCGAAGAGCATGCACAACGCCGCCGACGCGAGCATCACAAGCCGGCTGCGGTCGCCGCGCGCCAGCCGCGCCAGGATCGAATCCGGCGGCGCGTAATCCGCCGGCGCGACCGGGGCCGGCGGCTCGATGTCCGCGAACACGATCGCGTCCGTGTCCGCCAGCGCCGATGTGTCCGCTGGCAGCAGCGCACGCTTGCCCGCCGGCGCCAGGTGAAGCTGCGACGCCGCCAGCGACGCAATCAACGTCGGGTCACGCCGATCGAGAGCGTCGAGATATTCCGAGTACCGCTCGACGCGCGTCGTCTGATGATCCGACCAGACCCGCGCCCGCAGCGCCACGGCCTCGGCCTGATGCGCGTCGTCGATCGCCGGGATCAACACCACCGCTGCGAACACCACACCCCCGGCCAGCACGTACAGCCAGCCGGGATCGAACTGGATCCGCAATCCTTCCGCAACGGGAGAGACCATCGCGTTCAACTATCGGCGACCCGGCGGCGCGACGATCAGAAGGAGTACACGATCGCCGCGAAGAAGTAGAAGTCGTTCTTCTTCGCGTCCCCGGGGTCGGAGTTGAACTCGTCCTCGACGCCCAGCGACAATTTCAGCGACCCGTTGTCGTCGAGGTCCACATCGAGTTTGGACTTCCCGCGCAGCCGATACTCGCCGAAGTCGTCAAGCCGCGGCTCGAACTCGCCGCTCGCCGCGAACGAGACCCGGCTGTTTATCTTCCGCGTGTACGCCGCCCCGAAAAGCGCGAACGGATTGAGGTTGTCCTGCGACCCGCCGAACTCGCGCGCCACGCCGGCGCCGCCGTACAACTTCAACGTCTGCCGATCCTCTCGGATCGCGTCGTACGAGAAGCCGCCCGAACCGGACAGTCGGAAGTCGTAATCCTTGAACTCGTCCACTTCCTGCGAGGTCGACGCGAACCAGGACCACCGGCTCTCCGCAGCGAGAAGCCGTTCGTACCGCGCGACATTGAAGAACCGATTCGTTGTAGTCTCGCCGTCGTCGGTCGCGAGGCGGTAGTTGAGGTCGTCCGTGAAGGTTCCCAGCCCCGCTTCTCGCTTCACGCCGAACGCCGCGTAGATGGAGGTCGTGTCGCTGTTGCCGCTGGTTGCGTTGGCGCCCAGTTCGAACCTGCCGGACCACTTGACCGCGGGGACTTCGGGCGTCGGCTCGGGCTGGGCTTCGTCGCGCAATGAGAGCGAAGCGTCGGCGATGATCGCGGAACCGGCCGAGGTCGCGTGCGCCACGTCCAGCGGCGCCGGCTCGGGCGCCGACGCGATCGGTTCAACGAACGAGATCTGCCCGACAGCGATCCTCAGAATCCCCAGGGCGGGGTGTTCGAGCGTGATGTGCTCAGCGTCCCGAGCGACAACCCGCCCGATGAGAGCCTCCCCCGTGACAAGCACAACCCGATCCCCCCCCGGCGCGGGCTGGGCCGCCGTGGGCCTGGCGATCGGTCCTAATAAGACTGACAGCGTCGCCAGTAGTGTTATAGTCAGCCGGTTGCCAACGCCGCGACCGATCGACCGTGACTCATCGAACACATCGCCCCCCTCTCGATATGGATGTATCAATCCGCTCGCCAAAGCCGATTCGCGGACGCTCACTTCGCGCACGTGGCGAGATGCTAGCAGCCCGGATTGGTTCCGCAAATCAACCCTTAGAAAACCACTAAAAGGCCAACAGCGCGCTGGATTTCGGCTGCAGGCGCCTGTCCAGATAGAACGTGTATTCGTTCGTCGCCGCCACTCCGGGGGTCATATGAGTCCGGCGGGCGGATCCGTCGAAGTACGCCATATTACAAACATCCTCGCCGTGCCACCATCCAAAATCAAACCCGATACGCCGGTCTTTCCTTAAGCGACCCACCACGAGTGTGCCCCAATCTCCGGTCAGAATGAACCCGGACGGCTCGGCCACATCGTGCGGACGATTCGATCCCGTTGTCGCCTGAAAATCCCTACCGTTGCGATGAAACCCTCGAGGATTCCCCACGGGAGCCCAGATCCAATCATTCGCGCGATAACTTGTGCCCCAGATGCTGAAGACATTTTCACCCGCGTCTTCCGCAGCGGATTTGGATATTAGATCCAAGCCTTCACTTCCGGGCAGGTTTGAGCCGCCCCACTGATATTGGATCGAATCTATAACGCCGAGTCCGCCGACACCGCCGAAACTCACACTCCCGGTGTCTACCAGCAAACCGTTATCATTAGGGCAACGAAAAATTTCAGCGCGCGATTTCAGAACCTGGGTGTCGTTCCCGATGTAGTTGTTCAACGGTCTCGATTGACTATCGAATGCGAATGGATTTTCAATGAACCAGTCGACGCCGCCCCAGTCTCGCATCAACTCGACTGATGGGCCATGCAGCAGCATCGCGTCGGAGCCGTCCGCGTTCTTCACTACGGCTCCCGTGTGATCTTGCTGCGGTATGTACTCAGGTTCCCCGCTCGGGAATTTCTTATGATCGTTTGTATATGATATCCACCCCACGGCGATCTGCCGCTGGTTGGCCAGGCAGCGGACGTCGCGTGAGGCGCGGATCGCGCCGCGCAGCGCGGGCGTGAGGATGCCGATGAGCACCGCGATCACGCCGATCGTCACCATAAGTTCGACCAGCGTGAACCCGCCCCGGGCACACCGACCGTCAGGCCGTCGGCAAGCACGCCCGCCCGTCTGCCGACCTGTCTCTCGGTCCGGTTCGAACATCACTTGATTATCGGGTGATGCGGGCGTTCGTCAAGGGTTTTGTGCCGATTGTGCGGATGGCGTCGCGGGAAACGCCGACCCGAGGCTCATCGGGCGTGTCCCGTCGGCCACGTTGTGCCGATGCTCGGGGACACGCCGGCCCCGACGCAAGGACGCGCGGGACGGTTCCCCACCGGAGGGCCCGCCATGCGCGACCTCAACAGGCTCCGACTCGTCAACGGCCGCGACGAAGACCGCTGCGACCCGATCCCTTTCCCCACGCTCCCCCACAGCGGGTTGATGCGCCCGTCCATCGGCCCCGACGACGCCGGCGACGCCCAGGACCGCGCGCTGCGCCTGGCGCGAGAAATCGAACGATCCCTCGACGACGTCCAGCGCCGGCTGGACAGCGTAAAAGACCAACTAGACGACGCCTACCGCCTGCCCTGGGACTTCGACCCACCGCCCGCCGCGGCCTGATGTGCCCGCTTTTACGCCGCCGCGTCCGCCCGCGCCGCCAGATCAAAGTCCTTATCCGTGACGCCGCTCGCGTCGTGCGTCGAGAGCGTCAGCGTCACTTTGTTATATCGGATCAGGATGTCCGGGTGATGGTCCGCGGCCTCGGCCAGGTCCGCCACCGCGTTGACGAACGCGATCGACGCGACGAAGTCCTTGAACTGGTACGTGCGCTGGATCGCGCCGTTGATCTCGGACCACTCCGTCAATGCGGCGAGCCGGGTCCGGATCTCGTCCCCGCTGAGAACTGTCGGTGCGTTCATGTCGTCTCTCCGTTGCCCCCGCCGATCCGGGCGCGGCCGGCGGTGTATCTTCGCGGGTGTGACTCTAGCGTCAAGCCCGCGGAATCCGCCGCTGTGCACCCGGCTCGCGCCGTCGCCGACCGGCGCGCTGCACCTCGGCAACGCGCGGACCTTTCTAATTAACTGGGCCTTAGCGAAACGTTCGGGCTGGCGCGTGCTCATGCGCATCGACGATCTCGCCGGTCCTAGAGTCAAGCAAGACACGACCGAACGCGCTCTGGATGATCTCGCCTGGCTGGGTCTGGATTGGTTCGGCGAGCCGATCCTGCAATCGCGGCGTCTCGATCTCTACCGCGACGCGATGCGTCGGCTGGCCTCGCGCGGGCTGGTGTTCCCGTGCGCGCTCTCGCGCCGCGAGATCGATGCCGCCCACCAGGCCCCGCACGCCGCCGCCCCGGGCGAGCGCGCCGAATCACGCTTCGACCCCGGCCTCCGCCCCGCCGAGATCCCGCGCGTCTTCAGCGACGACGACATCACATCCAACTGGCGCTTCATCGCCCCGCCCGGCGCCGTCACATTTGTCGACCTCTTCGCCGGCCCGCAATCCCACGAACCCGCCGCGACCGTCGGCGATTTCGTCGTCTGGACACGCGACCGCGAGCCCGCGTACCAACTCGCCTCGATCGTCGACGACCACAACCTCGGCGTCTCCCACATAGTCCGCGGCGACGACCTGCTCGATTCCGCCGCCCGGCAACTCCTGCTCGCCCGAGCCCTCGGCCTCTCGCCAGAACCACAATTCATGCACCTGCCCCTCGTCGTCGGCGCCGACGGGCGCCGGCTCGCCAAGCGTCACGGCGACACCCGACTGTCTCACTACCGCGATCTCGGCGTCACGCCCGAACGAATCGTCGCGCTCCTCGCGCGGATGTCCGGCGTGCCCGGCGAGCACGAAGCCATGTCGGCCGCCGAGTTCGCCGACCGCTTCGACCCGGCTACCATGCCCCGGCAGAACTCAGTATTCACCGCCGGGGACGACGCATGGCTGCTCGCGGGTCGCTGAAACTAATATTATTCACCTTCGCCGCGATCGCCGTGACGATCGGCGCTGTGTCGTGCGACGAAAAAGCCGGCGCCGGCGTCGAGCCGGTGCGCATCGCGGGCGAATGGTTCCATCTCGAGGTCGCCGCCGACGACGCGACGCGGTTGAGAGGTCTGGGCGGCCGGGACTACATCGCGCCCGACGGGGGGATGCTCTTCGTGTTCCCCTCGCCGCAGATCCGCGCGTTCGTGATGCGAGATTGCCTTGTTGCGATCGACATCGCGTATCTCGACGCCGCGGGCCGGGTGGTGGCGATGCACGAGATGCACACCGAGGAGCCGCGACGCCCGGGCGAGAGCGACTACGACTATGAATCGCGCCTGAAGCAATATTCCAGCCGATTCCCCGCGCAGTTCGTCGTCGAAACCGCCGGCGGACGCCTGAACGAGGTCGGCCTGAAAGTCGGCGATCGCGTCGGCGTCAACACACGCGAACTCCGCCAACTCCTGCGCTGAATATCGCCCGAGCGCGAACGGCCCCA
>CAZTEE010000095.1:0-6786 GCA_964611775.1 uncultured Phycisphaeraceae bacterium
AACTTCAAGTCCGCCGCGGGAGAGGCCAAGATCGAGAGCGAAACCGCGACCGAATTCACGCTCTCGCGCGATTGACCGAACTACGATCATCACCCGGACATAACCGATTCGCACAAAATAAGCCCAGCCATTCATGGCCGGGCATTGTTAATATGCGAGTGTTAAGTGAATGCTCGACGTTCACCGCGCCGTCGAAGCCGGTTCGTTCAGCAGCATCTCCGCGTACGAGTTCATCGCGTCGCGCAGTTGCTCGAATGATTCGAGCACGTACAGGATCGGCTGGTAGTGGTCGATCTCGAACTCGGTGTTACAGACCCGTTCAAGGTCGAACGGGCGACGGTCCACGTCCGGGCTTTCCAGAGAGTGGTGCCCCTCACCCTCGGAGGAAATCAGGCCGGAACCGTAGAGTTTGAGCCGGCCGTCCTCGCGGATCAGGCCGAACTCGACGGTGAACCAGAAGAGCCGCGCCAGGCGTTCCGTGTGATAGGGGTCGTCGGTGTGCAGCGCGGCCTGCCCGTAGGTCTGAAGAAAGTCGGCGAAAGTGTCGTCCGCGTGCAACGGCACATGCCCGAAGACATCATGGATGATGTCCGGCTCCGGGAGATAGTCCATCTGCTCCTTCGGGCGCACAGCGATCGTCGTCGGGAACTGCCGCTTCGCCAGGAATGCGAAGAACGACTTCGCCGGGAGATACCCCGGCACGCCCCGGCTCTGCCAGCCCGTCATCTTAGAAAGGTTCGCGTTCACCTCGCGCAGGTCGGGCACGCGGTCGGGCCGGAGGTTGATCGCCCGGATCCCGCGGAGGAACACGTCCGACGCGTCCGTCCCGATCTGCGCCCAGCGTTTCTTATAAATGATCGACCAGACCTCGTGGTCCTCGTCCGAGTATCGGTCGTAGTTCTGCGTGATGACCATCGACTCGATGTCGATCTTGTCGGCGGGCACGCCCTCGCTGGCGGCGGCGGCGTCGAGGGCGCGCTTCGCCTCGGCGCCGTCCACGACCGGATGCTCGATGCTCTTCATCGCAAAACTCCTGAAGCCTGTTCCATCGCGGCGGAAACGCCCACCGGGGGTGACAGGGTCATTCTACGCAGGCGACGCCGGACCCGTCGAGCCGCCGGGCCGGGCTTCATCGCAGAGATCGCAGAGATCGCAGAGATGTAGGTCTTGTGTATGCATCAAGACACTGAACAGCATTGTGCCCGGCTCATCATGATCCTCATAATCAGAGTCCGACGTGCCTCCGACTTCGGCGGCTCGGGGCCGAAGTCGGTGATCCGACATCGGAGTCATCCATCCGGTCGTCACATATAACCCGCCGGCGCCAAGTTCAAAGGGCCGGCCTCGGTTGCACGCGGTGACCGATCATGACGATCACCTATCCCATCCCCATCCTCTGCGCCCTCCGCGCCTCTGCGGTGAACAAAGAATGCTCACCGCCCCGGCGTGAAGAATGTCCGCAGCGAGTCCATGATGTCGTTGCGGTCGTTGACCCGGCTCGTCACCAGCAGCGGCTCATCGCCGGGACTCCTGCCGCCGGCCGGCCGCCCGCCCGGGAACGCCTCCTGGAGCACGCTCATGAAGTGCCCCGAGCCGTAGGCGCTGGCGACCTGGCAGTACCCGAAGAGGTTGCACGCGGGCAGCAGCGACTCGTCGAGCAGCCGGACGGCGGCCTTGTTGTCGGATTCCGACGAGTTGTCCCCGTCGGAGAAGTGGAACAGGTATATGTTCCATTCTGCGGGGTTGTAATGCTGATCGAGAAGTTCCTTGCAGCAGGCGTAGGCGCTCGAGATGCGCGTCCCGCCGTCCTCGCGGATGGTGAAGAACGTGTCCTTGTCTACTTCCTTTGCGCGGACGTCGTGGACGATATATCGGCACTCGACGCCTTCATAGTTCCGCCGGAGCCAGGTGTCGATCCAGAACGCTTCGAGGCGGACGAGTTCCTTCTGCTCGCCGCCCATCGACCCGGACACGTCCATCATGAAGACAATCACCGCGTTGGACTGCGGCGCTTTGACCTCGTTCCACGAGCGATACCGCATGTCACGCCGGATCGGCACGATCACGGGGTTGTTCGGGTCGTAATCGCCCGAGAGGATCTGGCGTTTGAGGGCCTCGCGGTAAGAACGTTTGAAATGCCGCAACGACTCCGGGCCGGTCGGTCGGACGCCGGAATACTTGTCGCGGATCGTGGTCAGCCGGTGATGGCCTGTAGGCTCGATGCGCGGGAGTTCGAGTTCTTCGCCGAGAATGTCCGCGAGTTCGTCGAGCGTCACATCGACTTCGAGGACGTGCCTGCCGGGTTCGTCGCCGCCGGTATTCGTTCCAGATCCGGGCCGGCCCGCGGCGTCGCCCTCGGCGCCTTCACCCATCCCGACACCCGGCGAGTTGTCGCCGTAACGGAACGTCGGCGTGTCGATCCCGTGCACGGGCACGGACACCAGGCGACGGCCTTCCTTGCCGATGAACTCGCCCCGGCTGATGAATCGGCGGAGATCGTCGCGGATGCGCCCCTTGATGATCTGCCGGAACCGTTGATGATCCTGTTCGATGCGTGCGGCCATGATTCGCCTCCGTGCGTCGGCCCCATCCGTGCGTCGGCCGGCGAACTATAGGATCGGTCCGACTCGACCGGCGGCTAGCAGTTACCGACGGAGGTTGCGATGGCGAAGCGGCGCCCCAGACCGATAAAATAATATTGTTTCATATAAGTCCGAGCAGTCCGGCGCTCGGTCGGCGGCGGCGAACCGGCTCCGCGAACTCCCCCCCGGCGATTTATCACGACACGCCCGACGGCGTCCGCGGCCGGGACTTCTGACCGGCGCCGGCGGCCGAACCGGTTTATTCCCGCCGGGCTGCGTCGAGTAGGATCGCCGCGTGCCGACCGGGAGTGGACAACGTGGGCCTGATCACCCGGCCGGCGGGACGGCCGGCGGGCAGTCTGGCGGGTCTGGTGGCGGCGGCGAGCTCTGGCGCCTGAGCGGGCTGGGGATGGAATTCGTCAGCGCCATCGCTGCGGGCGGGCTGATCGGTTGGCTCTTCGACCGCTGGCTCGGGACCAAGCCGACCGGGGTGCTCATCGGGCTGCTCGTCGGAATTCTCGGCGGCGGGTGGGTGCTCATCAGGCAGGCCCTCGAAGCCAATCGACGGGAAGTGGAACGCATGAAATCTCGCGGGAAAGAGGACAATCGTGACGCCGACTGACCCCGCGAATGATTCGCCGATCGCCGGGGCGTCGGGATCCACGCCGCCACCCCCGGTCTCACCTACCGACGCCGGGCCGGTGACGACGCTCCCAGGCGTCAGGCTGGCGCTCGCCGCTGTGGGCGGTGTCATAGGTGCGACAGCGGTCGCGGCGATCGCTGCGGGTCAGATTCGGCCCGGCGCGGGGGCGATCTCGGCGGTCGTCGGGGGGGCGGGGGCGGCGGTCGCGCACCTGCTCGCCGGGCTGGCCGAAAGGCCCTGGCGGACCCAGCCGATTGGACGGTGGGCGTTCACGATCATGCACCTGAGCCTGGCGTCGATCCTCGTCGTGCTTGCGTGGATCGTGTCGCTATACTCGCTGCCCGCCTTGGACCGGGTGAGCCTGGCGCTCGCCGCCGCCGGGGCGTGGTTCGGCGGGCTGTTGGCGAAAGTCGCCGTGTTCGGTACGTTCGCCGGATCGGTCGAGCGGCGCGGCCGCTGATCCCTCGATGTCTCGCACGCGGCGTCCCGGATGGTCCGGACGCCCGATCAGGAAGTTTCTGACGATGATCCTCCCGACGATTTTCGCCGCCAGCGACCCGATCAGCCACGTCGTGGACAAGCCGCTCTTCGGCGGGCTGAGCATGCACGTCGTGACTCTGTTCGTCGCCGGCGCACTGACGGTCTGGGCGCTGTCGCTGGCCGCCCGCGCGATCGCGACCGGACGCGCCGATGAGGGCAACGAACGCTTCGTCACCAAGGGCGCCTTCGCCCAGATGATCGAAGTGATCGTGCTTTATCTGCGTAACACGGTTATCAAGCCTCAACTCGGGGACGGGACGGACCGGTTCCTGCCGTTCCTGCTGACCGTGTTCTTTTTCATCCTGTTCAACAACATGCTCGGCCTCGTGCCGCTGCTCGACCTGCAGTATCTTTTAGGGATACAAACGACTTTCATCGGCGGGACGGCGACCGGCAACCTCGCGGTCACGGCAGGACTGGCGACGGTCGCGTTCTTCGTCATCAATGTCAGCGGGCTGATCCACCTCGGCCCCAAGGCGTACCTCGCACACTTCACCGGCGGCGTCCCCTTCAGCCTCGGCATGATCCCCGTGATCCTCATCATGATCCCCGTCGAGATCATGGGCCTCTTCATCAAGCCCGCGGCCCTGGCGCTGCGCCTCTTCGCCAACATGACCGCCGGGCACGTGCTGCTCGCTGTGCTGATGGGGTTCACGGCGGCGGGGCTGAAGGCGCTCGGGCCGGTCGCGGGCGCGCCGGTGACGCTGATCGCCCTCGTGGGCGCCGTCGCGATCATGTTCCTCGAGATCTTCGTCGCGTTCCTCCAGGCGTTCATCTTCATGTTCCTGACGACACTCTTCATCGGGCAGTTCCGCCATCATCACGGGCACGACGAGCACCACGCCGAGCACGCCCACGCCTGAACCGCTGCGACGGCTGAATCAAAGAATAAATGACACGCCGCCGACGCTCGGCGGCTCGGATCGGACCACATACAAGACCCACAGAGATTCGGAGGATCGAATGAACCTGAAGAAGACGATCGTGACCACCGCAGCCGCCGGCGTCGCAGCGTTCCTGTTCGCCGACGTGGCGCTGGCGCAGGGCGCCGAGGGCGTCGCCGCGGCGAGCGACTCGTTCGCGCTATTCGGTAAGGCGATCGGCGGCGGTCTCGCCGCCGGCCTCGCGGTGCTCGGCGGCGGGCCCGGCATCGGTCGTGTCGGCGGCGCCGCCGTCGAGTCCATGGCCCGTCAGCCCGAGGCCGCCGGGACCATCGGCACCAATATGCTCATCGCCGCCGCACTCATCGAAGGCGCGACCCTCTTCGCCGTCGTCGTCGGGTTCCTCGGCGTGACGGCCTCCTGATCGCATCATCGCGATCAGCAAGCCAATCGCGTCGCGGCGGGATCGTCGCGGCTTCACGCCTCGCACCCTGAGTGTCCTTATGCCCAGCAGCATTTTCAATCGAGCGATCGGCGCCTTCACGGCAATCGCCCCCGCGTCCCTCGCGCTCGCCGCCGATCCCGAGCCCGGCGAAGCCGCGGCGAACCCTATGTCGTTCGAGATCGTCCCCTACATCGCGAGCCTCGTGGTGTTCGGCGCCGCGTTCTTTATTCTCAGCAGGGTCGCCTGGCCGAAGATCCTCGGCGGGCTTCAGGAACGCGAGAAGAAGATCCGCGACGAGATAGACGCCGCCGAGCGTTCGCGCAAGCAGGCGGAGCGCGCCCTCCAGGAATACGAGAAAGCGCTGTCCGAGGCCCGGGCCGAGGCGTCCAAGATGCTCGAAGCCGCCAAGTCCGAGCAGCAGAAGCTCGCAGCGGAGTTGCGCGCCAAGACTGAGTCCGAGGTGAACGCGATGCGTGACGCGGCGAAGCGCGACATCGACGCCGCCCGCCGCGCCGCCGTCGCCGAGGTCTACGCGAACATGGCCGAGACCGCCACGAGCGTCGCCGCGCGAATCCTCGGGCGTGAACTCAACTCCGCCGATCAGCAGTCCCTCGTCGAGCAGTCGCTGGGAGAGTTGCATTCCGTCCGCGCCAACTGAGCGGCGAACCACGGGAGCCAGACCGGAGCAAGCATGGCGGTCCACGAATCACAGGTCGACGCGGTCGCGCGGGTCTACGCCCAGAGCCTGTTCGAACTCGCCGACGCGGCGGGCGCCCAGGCGGCGATCGAAGAAGCCGCCGACGAACTCGAGGCCATCGTCGAACTGGCGCGGTCCGACCGCTCCTTCGGCGAGTTCATGTCGTCGAGCATCCTCGCCGCGGACAAGCGCGCCGAGTCGCTCAAGGCGATCTTCGCCGGCCGGATCACCGAGCGCATGCTGCGCTTCCTGCTGGTCCTCAACGAAAAGGGTCGGCTGGGTCGGCTGGAAAGCATCGCCGAGGCTTTCGACATGCTGCTCCAGGACAAATTCGGGCGCGTCGAGGTCGGGGTCTGGACGGCTGCCCCCGCCGACGAATTGACGCTCGCCGCGATCAGAGACCGTCTCCGCGCGGCCCTCAAGCGCGAGCCGGTCCTGCACGCATCGGTAGATGAAACCATGCTCGGCGGGATCCGCCTCCAGGTCGGCGATCAACTCATCGACGGCTCGGTGTCGACCCGGCTCCGCCGGATGAAAGAGCAACTGTCCCAGCGGGGCGCCGCGACGATCCGTTCGGGCGCAGACCGATTCCTCGCCGGCTGACCCCACGTATTACTCACGACAGCACCAACAGTCACACGTTTTCGAGAGAAGAGTCCAATGAAGATCCGAACCGACGAGATCACGAGCGTCATCAAGCAGGAGATCGAGCAGTACTCCGCCGAACTCGAAATCTCCGAGGTCGGGCGGGTCGTGCAGGTCGGCGACGGGATCGCCCGAATCTACGGCTTGTCCCAGGCTATGGCGGGCGAACTGCTCGAGTTCCAGACCGACGCCGGCGGCGTCATGGGACAGGTCTTCAACCTCGAAGAGGACACCGTCGGCGCGGTCATCTACGGCGACTACCTCCAGGTCAAAGAAGGCGATCAGGTCCGCGCCACCGGGCGCCTGCTCGAAGCCCCCGTCGGTGAGGAACTCCTCGGCCGGGTCGTCAACCC
>CAZTEE010000096.1:0-5329 GCA_964611775.1 uncultured Phycisphaeraceae bacterium
ATGGGTCATGGCGAGCGCCCCGTTCGGGAATGCCTTTTTCCAGCCGGGTTGCGGATCGGCCGATAGTCCGCGTCCGGGAAGGGCGATACAGTGGCCGGCGGGTAGCGGCGATCGCCGATAACCCGCCGGCGGCCGGTAACGCCGACCGACGCCGAGCGACGCCGACCCGCCGAGAACCTGGAGCCTGCCCGCCGATGAGCATCAACTACCAGCGAACCCGCGAGATGACGATCGACGAGCTTCTGCTCGAGAATCGGGTCGTCTTTCTGATCGGGGAGATCAACCAGGCGTCCGCCGCCCGTGTGGTGATGCAGATGCTGTACCTGGAGAACCAGAAGAAGGGCCAGGACATCAATTTTTATATTAACAGCCCGGGCGGGGCGGTTGACGACACGTTCGCGATCTATGACACGATGCGTTTCCTGTCTTCGGACGTGGCGACGTACTGCATGGGTCGGGCGTACAGCGGGGGCGCGATCCTGCTCGCCGCCGGCGCGGAGAAGAAGCGGTTCATCCTGCCGCACGCGAAGGTGATGATCCACCAGCCCTACGGCGGGGTGTACGGGCAGACGGAGGACATCCGAATCCAGGCCGAGCAGATCATCAAGGAAAAGAAGGAGCTGACGCGTCTGCTCGCCCGCCACACCGGGCAGAGCGAGGATCAGATCCGCAAGGACTCCGAGCGTGACAAGTATTTCAACGCGATGGAAGCGAAGGAGTACGGGCTGGTGGACGAGGTGATCCAGGAGCCGACGCCGAAGAAGCCCGCCTGAGCCGTGCGCGCAGCAGGAGACCGTCGAGTACAAGTCCGATCTAACGACCCGCACAGACCGCCGAGCAGACCATGTCAACACTCGTCCCCATCGTCATCGAGCAGACCGGGCGCGGCGAACGCGCCTACGACATCTTTTCGCGCCTGCTCCGCGACCGGATCGTGATCCTGGGCGGCCCGGTGACGGACGACTCGGCGAATCTGCTCGTTGCGCAGCTGCTGTTCCTCGCGAACGAGGACGCGAAGGCGGACATTCATTTTTATATAAACAGCCCGGGCGGCTCGGTGACGGCGGGGCTGGGCATCCTCGACACGATGCGGTTTATTCAGTGCGACGTTTGCACGTACGTCATCGGCCAGGCGGCGAGCATGGGCTCGCTGCTGGCGTGCTCGGGGGCTAAGGGCAAGCGGTACGCGCTGCCGAACGCGAGGAACCTGATGCACCAGCCGCTGATCGGCGGGGTCCTGGAAGGGCAGGCGACGGACCTCGAGATCGAAGCGCGCGAGATGCTGCGCCTGCGCGAACGGCTATATAAGATTTACGCGGAGGCGACCGGCCAGTCCTTCGAGACCATCGAACGCGACTGCGACCGCAACAAGTGGCTCGACGACGCGGAGATGCTCGAGTACGGGCTGATCGACAAGGTGCTCACCGCGATGCCGAAGTACGGGACGGACGACAAGCCTTCGGGCTGAAACGATCTTTCATTGCGAGCGGGCGCCGGAGCAAGAGTTAATGCGGAACCAGGCCCGAGAACGGTGCGTATCGCAGACCGAGGGACGGGGCTGGCCACCCCCGTCTTCTCCTCCTCAGCGTGTCGCCTTGGGTATCCATCCCCAGGGCGACACAATCTGGGCGGAGGATCGCGTGGCGTGTCCGGGCCGGCGATCCGGCTTGATCATTGTGGCGGCGTCGATGTTCTTGATGGCGGCGGCGTCGTTCGGCGTCGGGTGCCAGCAGGCTCTGTATCTGCCGAGTGATTCGCGGACGCAATACGACGGATATCAGCGTGCCCGGGGTGAACTGGCGGCGCCTTTCGTCGAGGACGAGTTCGGACGGCGGACGCCGAACCTCAGGGAACGGCTGGGTCCGAGATGATTGATGAGGACGGGGCTGACGCACGGGCGGGACGCCGGCGCCACGGGGTGTGATTAGTCCGGTCCGAGATGATGAATTCGTCCGGCGTGTCGCGCTGACCCGCAGAGTTTTCCACGATTTGCAAAGCCCGTTTGGCGCTCGGGCCGATGATGCGGATACTGCCACACGGACCCTCGTATTCTTCCGAGCCGAGCCGAGCCGATGCTGATGGAACCCAGGAACGCCGGCCTGAATGTCCCCCGTCTGGGGCGTACACAGACGGTGTGGCTCGCGCTGGTCGGCGCGATGACGACGTCCGGGGGTCTGCTGTTGATGCTCGACGGGCAGCCGACACCGAGTCTTGACGGGATCGCGCTGGTTGCGTCGGCGCCGAGGTCGGCGTCGATCGAAGCGATCTTCAATACGCGTGAGCCGGTCGAGGCGGGCCGCTGGGATGGGATTGTCATTTACGATTCCGGTTCGATGCAAGGCTCGGCTTCGTCGCTCGCTTCCGAGCATAAATCACTGGGGCTGCACGGCTTAGGCTATCACTTCGTGATCGGGAACGGGTCAGGTTCCAGTGATGGTGAGTTGCACGTCGGGTATCGCTGGCTGGGGCAGGCGCCGGGTGCGCACTCGGCCGGGCCGCAACAAGACGAGTACAATCGGCGGTACATCGGCGTGTGCCTGGTGGGCGATGGGGACCGGCGGCAGTACACCGATCGGCAGGTTGCGAGGCTGGTGGAACTTGTCCGCGCCTTGCAGGACGAGTTGGGCTTGCCCGAGCGGTCGGTGCTGCTGGGTCGCGATGTGTCGGCGACGAGCAGCCCGGGCCGGTTCTTCCCGGAAGCGATGGTCCGACAAAGCCTTGCGGGTTTGTAAGCACCGCGTGGACCTTCGGCGCTGAGGCGCCGGGCACCGAAAGAATCAGTGTCGATTGCGGATCGGCCCGTCGGAGGGGATACTCTTCTCCTTCGCCGCGCCGGCTTTGATCGACACGGTCGGGGTTTAGCGTCGCGTGATCGGCGCCGAGATCGAGCACAGGTCGGGCGTCGCCCGCATTGAGGAGCAACCCGTCGCGTGTCCGGGAGGAAGATTTACAAGAAGGGCGATCGGGTCGCGGGGATGATCGTGCTCGCCGAGCTCGGGCGTGGCGCCGCGTCCGTGATCTATCTGGTGCAGGACCCGAAGTCCAAGCAGATCTGGGCCCTCAAGCACGTCGCCCGCAACGACGCGAGGGACCAGCGTTTCATCGAGCAGACGGAGCAGGAATACACGGTCGGCTCGAAGCTCGACGATCCGCTGATACGCCGGGTGGAGAAGATGATCAAGTCCCGGGTGTTGCTGACTCTCAAGGAGGTCTTCCTCCTGATGGAGTACGTCGACGGGCTCAGCCTCGAGCAGGAGAAGCCGGGGTCGATGGTGGAACTGGTGCGGCTGTTCAATCTCTCGGCTCGCGGGCTGGCGCACATGCACACGCAGGGCTGGGTGCACGCGGATATAAAGCCGAACAATATTGTTGCGGTCGGGGACGGGATCAAGATCATTGATCTCGGGCAGTCGTGCCGGGTTGGTTTTGTGAAGCCGCGGATCCAGGGGACGCCGGATTACATAGCGCCGGAGCAGGTGCACCGGCAGCCGATCACGCCGAAGACGGACGTTTATAACTTGGGTGCGACTATGTACTGGTGCCTGACGGGCAGGAACATCCCGACGGCGCTGCCGAAGGGCGACTCGCTGGTGGGCAGCCTGGACGCGGAGTTCATCGAGAAGCCGAGGCCGGTGCGGGAACTCAATCCCGACACACCCGAGGCGCTCGAGAAACTAGTGATGGAGTGCGTCGAAGCGGATATCGAGAAGCGGCCCGCGGACATGAACGTCGTGGCGGATCGGCTGGATCTGATCCACGCGCGGATGGTCGTGGCGGCGGACCAGGCCCGCGGCGTGGCGGTGGTCGACGACGACGAGGACGAGCACGCCGCGTGATCGTGAATGCCGACGAGCCGCCCGAAGTCATATTTCCATGAACGTCCCCCCGCCCAAGCCCGGCGAGCACGCGGACCCGCTCGAAACCATCGACACGCGCGACCCGCACTCGGTCGCGGCGATCTTCGACGAAGCCGTCGCGGCAAACTTCGACGCGACGTGCCGGGTCGGCTCGATCGACCTCGTCGAACCCGCGGGCGTATTAACGGCGACCGGCGATCTGCACGACAACCCGTTGCACTTTGCGCGCGTGCTCTCGGCGGCCCGGCTTGGTGATTCGACGGAGGAATCGCCCCGGCATGTCACGCTCCACGAGGTTATCCACGGCTCGACGACGTTCGGCGCTGACATGAGCCACCGCGCACTGCTGCGTGTCGCCGCGATCAAGATCCGGCACGCGGAACTCGTGCACACGCTGCTGGCGAACCACGAACTCTCGCAGATCGTGGGCGCCGGGATCGTGAAGGACGGCGTCCGCGTCGTTGATGCTTTTAATGAAGGTGTCGAGCAGGTCTTCGGGGACTCGGCGCCGATCGTGCTCGATGCGATCGCGCGGTTTATAAGATCGATGCCGCTGGCGCTGGTTTGCCGATCGCCCGGCGCCGGCGGGGTGCTGTGCAGCCACAGCCTGCCGTCGCCCGGGATGATGAATAGCTTTGATCCGGCGGTGCTGGAACGTGGTCTGACCGCGGAGGATTACGAGCCTCGCACGGGATCGGCGCACATGATGGTCTGGGGGAGGAAACAGACCCCCGAGGTTCTTATAACGTTGGCGGAGCGTTGGGAGGTGTCGCTCTTTGTGCTCGGGCATCAGCACGCGGAGACGGGGTGGGACCTGCTCCCGCCGAACGGGCTGGTGCTCAACAGCGATCACTCGAGGGGGGTGGTTGCGCCGATCGGGCTGGCGCGGCCGCCCGACGCGGGCGCCGCCGCGATGGGGACGATCCCGCTGGCGGCGTCGGGCTTGGCAGGCGGGGAATAACGGAGCCGGGCGGGGTGTTGATTGCGTCTCGGCTTGGCGAGAATTTCACAGCGGGTTCTTGAATGCATCGCGGCGGGTGGTACAATCCCGCCTCGGATATGGGAGCGAAGCAGACCGCATGAACGCCTCGAGCGTCAATTTGCCGGGTTCGATCGGACCTTACCCGACGGCTGCGCGGATGATGGCGATGCCGGGGCGCCGGTGGATGCTGTGTTGCGTCCCGGCGCGCCGGATGAAACAGCACATGATGATTATTCCGCCGACGCCGGCCTGATCCGGAGCGTGCCGCTCCGATCAGAACCGCCCCGCGATTGCGAGGCGCCCGCCGACGCCGGCGAGCGCCTTGTCGCCGTTCACCCTGCCCGCGATTCCCGCCGATCTCTTAGGCGGATCCTGTTTGGAGCCGACCCGTGCCTGACGCGATTGCGATTGAAGATGCAGATAGTGTGACTGTTTCAGCCGACGCTGCGCTCGCGCCTCGATGTGCTCATGCACTCGTCCTCGTTCGGCT
>CAZTEE010000096.1:5339-6727 GCA_964611775.1 uncultured Phycisphaeraceae bacterium
CGACGCTGCGCTCGCGCCGATCGAGGCGGGAGTTCGCGCGGGGGTGATGGAGCGTTCGGCGCCTTCGGCGGCGCCTGACGCTGTGCGGCTGCTGCGCCGGCTGGCGAAGTCGCTCGGGACGTACGGCGCGTCGGTAAACCGCATCGAGGACGCGCTCTCGGCGTGCGCCCGGGCGATCGGCGTCGAGGCGGAGTTCTTCGCCACTCCTACGGGCGTCCTGGTCACGGTCGTCTCGGGCGACGAGCATCGTGCGGGGATGGCGGCGATCACGTCGTCTGAAGTTCATCTGGAACGGCTGGCGCTGCTGGATAGGCTCCTGGGCGAGATCATCGCCCGGCGAGTCGGCGTGAAAGGCGCGCTCGAACGGCTTGATGAGATCGAGCGCTCGCCGCGGCGTTATGGCGCGCCGGTCACTTTTGCCGCGTTCGCCATGACTTCGGCGAGCGCGGCGCTGCTGTTCCGCGGCTCGTGGATAGACGCGGCTGCGGCGGGTGCAGCCGGGGCGCTTGTCGGGCTTGCGACGTGGGGCGCGGCGTTCGGTCAGACGAGCGTGAGGCTGGTGGAGTTTCTCGCGGGGGTGCTGGCGGCCGTCGCGGGCGCGTGGGCCTCGATGAGGTTCGGTGCGCACCCGGCGACGGTGACACTGGCGGCGCTGATCGTTCTCGTGCCTGGTGTATCTATTACAACCGCGATGAACGAACTCGCGACGCGGCACCTGGTCGCGGGGTCGGCGCGATTCATGGGTGCGCTGCTGGTGCTGGTGATGCTCGGGTTCGGGGTGGCGGTCGGGCAGCGAGTAGCGGTGGCGATCGGCGTCGCGCCGAGCGCACTGCCGGTGTCGGCGCCGGCGCCGGGATGGGCGATGCTGATCCCGTTGGGGACGCTGGTGGTTCCGCTGCTGGTGCTGTTCAAGGCCCCGCCGAGACTCGGTGGGTGGCTGCTGGCGGCGGCGTTGATCGGGTTCTTCGGCGCGAGGCTGGGGGGTGAGTGGATCGGGCCGGGGCTTGGCGCGGGGGTTGGGGCGCTTCTGGTCGGCGTCACCGCGAACGCCACGGCGAGGCTGTTCGATCGGCCCGCGGCGATCATGGCGGCGCCGGGCGTTCTGCTGTTGGTGCCCGGGTCGGTCGGCTACCGCTCCGTCGACGCGCTGATGAACGCGAGAGTCGAGGCGGGCGTCGAAACGGCGTTCAACATGCTGATGATCGCGGCGTCGATCGTGACGGGGCTGCTGCTGGCGGCGTTGGTGGTCCCGCCGCGGCGGGCGCTGTGATTGCTGCAGTGGCGAGGGGCCCGGGCGCGTGGTGGGATCACGAGCCGACGCCTCGACCGGAGGTCATTTTGCATGTTCCTGACGGGATCGCCGCGCCTCGCCGAGATCCGGACCTGGT
>CAZTEE010000097.1:0-6526 GCA_964611775.1 uncultured Phycisphaeraceae bacterium
CACCCGCGCCGTCTCCGACCGCGAGGCCAGACAGCAGTTCCTCGACGACATGGACCTCGAACGCGAACGCGGCATCACCATCAAAGCATCCTCCGTAACCGTGCGCCACACATACGCCGGCGAGGAGTACATGCTCAACTTCATCGACACACCCGGCCACATCGACTTCGCCTACGAGGTCAGCCGAGCACTCACCGCATGTGAAGGCGCCGTCCTCGTCGTCGACTCCACCCAGGGCGTCGAAGCCCAGACCGTCGCCAACGCCTACCTCGCAGTAAACAACAACCTCGAAATCATCCCCGTCGTAAACAAAATCGACCTCCCCGGCGCCCGCCCCGACGACATCGCCATGGAGATCGAGCAGGCCCTCGGCTTCCCCGCAGAGGACTGCATCTACTGCTCCGCAAAGACCGGCCAGGGCATCGACGAACTCCTCGACGCCATCTGCGCACGCCTGCCCGGCCCACGAGCCCCGCTAACCGACAAGGCCCGCGCTCTCATCTTCGATTCACACTACGACGACTATCGCGGCGTCATCGTCTACGTACGTGTCTTCGACGGCGAAATCAAAGTCGGAGACCGTATCCGCATGATGGGCGCCGGCCGAACCTTCAATATCACCGAACTCGGCAAGTACACTCCCAAGACCACCAAAGTCCAGCGCCTCGGCCCCGGTGAGACCGGGTACCTCATCGCCGCAATCAAAACACTTAAAGACGTACGCGTCGGCGACACCGTCACCCTCGACCTCGACCCCGCCGATGCACCGCTCCCAGGCTACGCAGAACCGCGCCAGATGGTCTTCTGCGACTTCTACCCCGCCACCAGCGAATCCGGCAAAGGCGGCAACATCGAGGAACTACGCGAAGCCATCGAAAAACTCTCACTAAACGACGCCTCATTCACATACCAGGCAGTCCACTCCGAAGCACTCGGCTTCGGCTTCCGATGCGGGTTCCTCGGCCTCCTCCACATGGACATCATCCAGGAACGCCTCGAACGCGAGGGCGGCGTCGAAATCATCCAGACCGCCCCCACCGTCACATACCGACTCCAAACAAACGACGGTCAAATTCTCGAAATACATAACCCCGCCGACCTCCCAGACCCCTCAACCTGGAAAGAACTCCGCGAACCAATTGTCCGCGTAGACCTCATCGTCCCCACCGAATACATCGGCGACATGATGACGCTCTGCGGCGACCGCCGCGGCGTATACAAATCACAGACCGTCATCAGCCCCGAACGACAGATCCTCGTCTACGAACTCCCCCTCGCCGAGATCATCTACGACTTCTACGACAAACTGAAGTCCATGACCCGCGGCTACCGCACCGACCGACTCGCCAAAGTCGACATCCTCCTCAACGGGCAGCCCGTCGAGGCCCTCTCATTCATCAGCCACCGCGACTCCGCCGAAAAACGCGGCCGCGCCCTGCTCGTCCGGCTCAAAAAAGAAATTTCACGCCATCAGTTCGAGATCCCACTCCAGGCGGCGATCGGCGGTAAAGTAATCGCCCGCGAAACCATCAAATCAATGGGCAAAAACGTCACCGCCAAATGTTACGGCGGGGACGTGAGCCGTAAACGAAAACTCCTCGACAAACAGAAAAAAGGCAAAAAACGCATGAAAAACATCGGCTCCGTCGAAGTCCCCCAGGAAGCATTCATGGCCGTCCTCGAACAGGGCGAGTAAAACGCACCACGGCTACCCTCTCCCTACAAAGTGGCACGAGCGCCCCAGTGGCACGGGCGTCTCGCCCGTGCGCAACACCCCCAACCCGGGGATAGGTAACTAAGAGGGACGATCGACGCCGCCCTCGCACCGGCTCAGAACCCCGGCGCCGTCCCCGACGCATGCGACACAGCCCGCGCCGATACACCCAGGCATCGCCGACGCCGCCAGCGCGACCACCATCTTCCGAAATATTATATAATCACATAGCCCGCGGCGATCCATGCTCGCTCCCGCTGATCGACAATCGGGCAGAAGTCCTCCGCCGCCCGTGACACAAACCCCGATCATCGCAATAAAATAAATATTCCCGGGCGCCGGCCTGCCCGGGAATAGCAGAGTGAGCAACACCGGACAGAGTGCCTCAGCCCGGCAACGACAATCCGCTCGCCGCCTCCGCTGCGTCCGCGGCGCTCGGCCACAGCCACCCGAACACGCCGCCCGTCAGCAGCGCGACGACAAGCCCGTCCGCGATGTCATAGACCATGCTCCGCAACGGCTTGCCGAACCAGATCCCGCCCGGCACGAGCGCAAATACATACGCCACGAACGCCGCAGTCCCCGTGATCTGGAACACCTTGAGATAATCAACCCCAGGTCGGCCCTCGAGCGCGTTCCACGCTATGTAAGCGATCGTCGCGCTCGCGATCAGGTTGAACGCGAACGAAAGCCCCATGCAAAGCCCCATCGGACGCCGACGCCGCCAGACGTGCAGGGTCGCGACCGGGCCTTCCTTCATTTTCCGAGCGAACTCTTCGCTCTTCATTTCCTGCGAATCTCTCGTGTACGGGATCATGTAATAGCCCGGCGTCAGCCCGTGCGCTCTGATCTCGCCGCGGAATCTGTCCTGCTCCGGCACGCCGGACCACTCCTTATTCCTGTGCGGCATCACGGTCCACACGATCGCCTGCACGATCCACGCGACAACCGCAGCTAGCAGTATCGCGGCCCACAGTTCGGCAATGAAGCCCATGTCGATCTCCCTCGGCGCCGAGCGCCGCAACCCCGCCGTTCCTGTCATCGGGCGCGACGCGCGCTCCGCCTCTCATTCCCCACGTCGGCGGGCACGATCTTCATGGATTGACAATCTACCACGCCGGAGTATACGCTGCGCTAGTCAAAGGTTCCTCGCGCGTGTGCTCCACGCCCGAGGCGAAGAGGGAAAGCGGTGAGAATCCGCTGCGGACGCGCCGCCGTGTAGGGCGTTGACGCGGGCCACCAAAGCCACTGTCGCCCGAGTGCGATGGGAAGGCCGGCCCGCCGAGCCTGAAGCCGGAAGACCTGCCGTTGGCGTGTGTTGTGTCGCCCCCGCGGCTATCGGGGCGGCCGGCGACGTCTCCGCGCGCTCCCCGCGGCCCCGACGCGTCGGTCCATCGGCTTCACCGCCGACCCGCCGCGGGTTCCGCATCGTCGGGAGCCGCTCCGCGCGATTCGGAGCGAATCGGAGTTCCTTCTTATGATCATGCTGTCGTTGCGCCGCGTGGCGCACCCCGGAGCCGTCACGCTGGCGCTGGCCCTCGCCGTTGTATCGCCGGTCGCCGCCGATCCCTTCGACCGCTACGGGCAATCCTTCCGCTCGATCACGCCCCCGCCGGTCGGCGCCGGCTCCTTCGGCGTGGCGGGCGACGCGCTCCCCGACGGGCGCATCGTCGCGTTCACCGGCTCGACCGTGTTCCTCGAAACCGCCCCCGGCGCCGGCTCGTTCTCACCCGCAGCGATCTTTGACGCCTCCCTGCTCGCCTACCCCGCGGACCCCGGCTTCGTCCGCGTCAGCCCTTCGGGCACGCGCATAGCCGTCGGCGCCGGCTTCGCCAAACCTGTTCTTATCTTCGACTCCTCCCTTCTCAACCCCGCCGCGCCCGCGACGCTCACCCCCGCCGACACCACCCGCTTCGACGCCCCGCACTTCGACGCCGCCTGGTTCGACGACGACCACATCGCCCTGACCGCCGGAGATTTCGGCGCCCCCGCGTTCGTCTCGCTCCTCGATGTAACCAGCGACCCCGCCGCGCCGATCAACCCCGTCATCATCACCAACATCCTCGGCGCCCCCGCCGGTGTCGCGTTCGATATCACCGGCGCCCTCTACACCGGCAACGGCTTCACGCTCTCGCCCGGTGACCCCACCGCCAGCCGGACCGGATGGATCAAATATTTTTCCTTCTCACAATGGACCGCCGGCGCCGACTTCGAAACCGACGGCCTCCTCGTCGCCGACATCCTCTCCGCATCCCCGATCCGCTTCGACACCGCCGGAACAATGCTCGTCGGCGGGGGCGACTTCAGCGCCGGCGATATCGGCGCCGTTGCCGTCGTCCGCGCTTCCGCGATCCAGGATTCAATCGCTAACGCTACACCGATCGACGATTCAGACCCCGCGCGAGTCCGCCGCTTCGACCCCCTCGGCGACCAATCCGGCTTCCTCGGCGGATTCTTCAGCGCCGCCACCGGCGAACTCGTCATCACCGGCGCCTCGGCGTGGTTCGCCGCTTCCGGACGCCGCGTCGGCGACCTCACCGGCGACGGCGCCGTCACCGGCGTTGACCTCCTCATCCTCCTCAACGCCTTCGGTTCGCCGGACCCATTCGCCGACCTGAACGCCGACGGCCTCGTCGACGGCGCGGATCTCGCCCTCATGCTCAACAACTGGGGAGGCGGTTCATAATGCGTTCACACCAGAGCCAACAACACAAAATATATTTTGTGCTTATCGGGTTGCTCTCGTTCTCAGCCGATGCGTTCGCGCAGCCATTCGCCACACGCATGATCGACTACTCCCCCGCGCCGGGACAGTTCGTAAATAACCCGGCATTCAACGACCCGAACCAGGCCCTCGGCCCGCCCGTCGGCGGCGGGACGATCTCTCCCAATAACTCCGGCCTCGTTTCCCTCGGCGGCTTCGGCGGTTCCATCACTCTCGCCTTCGCCGTACCCGTCCTGGACGACCCGCGCAACACTATGGGCCTCGACTTCATCGTCTTCGGCAACGCCTTCTGGCCCGGCGCGGATCCGAACGCACGCTGGGCCGAGGCCGCGATCATCGAGATCTCACTCGACGTGAATAATAACGGCGCCGCCGACGACCCCTGGTATCTCATCCCCGGCTCTCACCTCACGCCGCCCATCACATTCATAACCAAACACTGGGACAACGACCCCGGCACACCGACGCCGCCCGCGAACATCGCGTGGTACCCCGCGGGCGCTCCAGGCGAGATGACCACCTCGGCGCCGCGCCTGCCGGCGGTGTTCGAATCATTTGTGCTTCTTAATCCACGAACCGACGGACGAGAAACTTACTTCGGCTACGCCGACCTCAGCCCGACGCTGATCCTCGGCGATATGACCGGCGCCACCGGCGCGCCCGGTGAAAACAGCACCGCAGATCCCGAGGACAACCCCGCCATCGACCCCGCGATCTTCTACACCTTTCCCGACAACCCGTTCACCGTCGGTGTCGATCCCGGCGCCGGCGGCGGGGACGCCTTCGACATCGCCTGGGCGATCGACCCAACCACCGGCGCACCCGCGAACCTCCCCGGCTTTCACTTCATCCGCATCACGAACGCCGTCGACGCGGTCGGCCCGCTCGGCGAAGTCTCGTCGGAGATCGACGCCGTCGCCCGTGTCCGCAACGAAGCCGCGACCGCCGATCTAAACAACGACGGCACTGTCGACGGGGTTGATCTCCTCCTCCTCCTCAACGCCTGGGGCGTCGGCGTCTCGATCGCAGACATCAACCGCGACGGCCTCGTCGACGGCGTCGATCTACTCCTCCTTCTCAACAACTGGGGGCCGACGCCGTGACCACTCCCCGTCTACAAACTTATGAATCCCGCCCCGGCCTGACGCTCGTCGAGATCCTCGTGACGATATCGCTGATCGCCGGGATGCTCGGCATGCTGCTCCCGGCCCTTTCGTCCGCGACCGGAGCCGCCCGGCAGGCTGTGTGCGCCTCGAACATCAGGCAGATCCAGTTCGCCAACGAACTCTTCGCCAACGACCACCGCCGATACATCCCCGGCGCCGTCGGGATCCGCGACGCGAACCTTCACCGCTGGCACGGCGTGCGCACTTCGGCCGCAGAGCCGTTCCTACCCGACAGCGCCCCGATCACTCCCTATCTCGAAGACGGCGCAACCAGCGTCCGCGCCCGCGCCTGCCCGGAGTTCGCGCCCGTGCTCGCAGCGCTCGAAGAAACCGGCGCCGGGTTCGAATCCGGCGCGGGCGGCTACGGATATAACAACGCGTTCGTCGGCGTGGTCCGCTCCCCCGCGCCCGGCGGCGCTTGGACCGTCGAACGCGACGATCTCGGCGCCCGACGCGACCGATTCTCCCGCCCCTCATCGACCATCGCCTTCGCCGACGCCGCGTTCGCCGACCGTCGCGGCGTTAATAACCTAATCGAATATTCCTTCGCTGAACCCAACTTCTGGCCCGACTTCCCCGGCGCCCGCCCGAACCCCTCGATCCACTTCCGCCACGCCGGCGCCGTCAACGTCGCCTGGCTCGACGGGCACGTGTCCGCGGAGCAGCGTTCACGGACGTACACGGGATTCGGTTTCGGCGTGGATTCCGCCGCCGTCGGGCTGGGCTGGTTCGGTGCGGAAGACTCGAACTCACTCTTCGGCGAGCAATAACCCGCGCCACGCTATCTTCTCACCCATGCCCGGCGAGCGACCAGCACCCGACATCACGATCCGCGAACTCCAGCGGCTGATCCGCGACCGCTATCACTCCACCGACGCCGCACGCGGCGTGCCCGGCACATTCATGTGGCTGATCGAAGAG
>CAZTEE010000098.1:0-6443 GCA_964611775.1 uncultured Phycisphaeraceae bacterium
CGGGCGCATCGTCCCCTTTATGTGCGCGATATACATCCTCGCCGCCCTCGCAGTGCTCGCGATGAACATCGGGGTCATCCCGTCGATGCTCAAACTCATCGTCGTCGAAGCCTTCACTCCATCGCAGGCCTCGGGCGCATTCCTCGGCGGGACGGCCGGGTACGCACTCCTCTGGGGCATGAAGCGGGCGCTCTTCTCATCTGAAGCCGGGCAAGGCTCGTCCCCCATCGCACACTCCGCCGCCAAAACCGACGAACCCGTACGCGAGGGCATCGTCGCCGGGCTAGAGCCGTTCATCGACACACTCGTCGTCTGCACTATCACCTCGCTAGTAATCCTCTCCACCGGCGCCTGGAACCGCGGCGCCGAGGCGACCTACCCCGACACCAACCTCCCCACCATCATCATGACCGACGCCGACGGCGACGGTGTTCAAGACACAAATAGTTCCGGAGAGCCGCTCTGGACGATCACCGGCGTCGACACTCCCGACCGCTCCGAGGACGCCCGCACCATCGCCGGCGACTGGACCGGCGGCGAACGTGTCTTTCTCCTCGTCGAAGGCGATCACAACCCCAACACCGGCCTGAACCTCCACCGCATCGCCGGCCAGGTCCGCATCGACATCAACGGCAACCGCACCATCGAATGGCAGACAAACTTCGCCAGCCAGACACAGCCCGTCCTCGTCGGCGACGGACGAGATCTCTTCGTCGAATACCCCGGTCCGTCCCTGACCGGCCACGCCTTCGACCGCGCCGTACCGGGCCTCGGCAAGTGGCTAGTCACCCTCGCCGCGTGGCTCTTCGCGCTCTCGACCGCGATATCCTGGTCGTACTACGGCGAGCAAGGCGTAGTCTATCTGTTCGGTAATAAACTAGTCCTGCCTTATAAACTGATCTACTGCCTGCTGATCGTCGTCGCCGCCGCCGGGTTCATCCGAACCGACGCCGAACTCGACTCGCTGACCGCGCTCGGCACCGGCGTCATGCTCTGGGCCAACATCCCCATCATGCTGATCTTCGGCGGGATAGCGATGCGCGCCTACCACGACTACGTCCGACGCCTCCGCGCCGGCGAGATGCACCCGCACGCCGCTCCTTCAATCACGGACGTCGTCGAAGGTCGCGACATCGAGTGACCTTAGCGCAACACAGGCGCGCCGGAGGATCCGCCGCGGCTCATGTGGGACTTCGACTCGATCTGCACCGTCAGCGCCTCGGCGCTCCGCGCTCTCGCCAAGCAGCGCGACGCCGAGCATTCGCCCTACGGAGTCGATGCGCTCGACGAACTATCTCTCCACCGCGTGCTCACCGACGGGCTATCTGTCGCGGGCTATCTCGCCCTCACCGAGCAGCGCTACCCCGACCACCGCGCCCGCCCCCGCCGCAGCGCGGGCGACCGCTGCGACATTGTCCTGGTCCGCGACCCGTCCGCGCACCTGCTCGACCCGCTAGCCGCGGACACGCTCTTCGGCCTGCGCGGCGCCGACCCCGCAGACGCCTGCTGGATCGAAGTCAAAGTCGCACATCAGCACGCCCTCACCGACGGAGTCGCCGGCCCCAGCCGCGCGTACACCGGGCAACTACTGACCGAGGCGATCGCCGATCTGAGAAAACTCGCACGCGACCGCGTGCTGACATTCGCCGCCCTGCTTCTCGTCGTGTTCAACACCGACGAGCCGACCGCCGAGCACGACCTCGCCGCCTGGCTCGGACGCTGCCTCGACCATGATCTCCCGATCCGAACGCCCAGCGTCGAACGGTTCGGCATCACGGACCGAATCGGCAACTCAGTCTGCACGGCCGCGGCCGTCCCGATCCGCGCAACGCGCGATCACTGATCGCGCACGGCCGACAGCGCGATCGCGCACTCGATCAACCCGAGGTGCGAATACACCTGCGGATGATTCCCGAGCGCCCGGTGTGACTTCGGCCCGTACTGCTCCGGTATCAATCCCGTACGCCCGGCGAGCTCGCCGTACGCGGTAAAAAGAGTCCGGGCATCTTCCTCACGCCCGGTCATCATGTACGCACGGATCAGCCACGTGGTGCAGATGTTGAACCCGCCTTCATAGCCCGGCAGCCCGTCGTCGGCACGATATCGGTACACGGTCGGGTCTAATCTCAGTTCACTCTCGATCGCATCGACCGTGCCGAGGAAACGCGGGTCGCCCGGCTCGATCAAACCCCGGAGTCCCCGATCTCGAGCGCAGCCGCGTCGAGATCTTCACCGTCGTACGCCGCGGTGAAAGCGCCGACGGCTTCTTTGAAACCATGATCGAGCACATCGGCCGCGATCGCGTCACGTAGTTCTCGCCACCCGCTCGGCTGGCGCTGGAGAAACTGGTCCGCGATCGACAACGCCCGGTCCACCGTGACCCAGCACATAACTTTAGAATTGACATGAGGCCGTCGCGGCTTGCGTATCTCCCAGATACCGTGGTCCGGCTCGGACCAGCGCCGCTCGACCGCGTGCACCATCGCCTCGACAAGCCTCCAGTGCTCGCCGGACAGCGGCGCCCCGACCTCGATAAGTCGGTGCACCAGCTCAACGATCGATCCGAACACGTCCAGCTGCCCCTGCCGGCTCGCGGCGTTGCCGACACGCACCGGCCGGCTCCCGCCGTAGCCCGAAAGTTCGCTGATCTCGCCCTCCGGACCGAGGTGATGCCCGGTCACGGTGTAGATCGGCTGGAGACGCTCGGGCGACGGGAGATCCTCGAGCACGCCCAGCATCCAATCCAGGAATTGCAACGCCTCAACCGTCGAACCCAGCGACACGAGCGCCGCGGCGCCCATGGCCGCGTCGCGCGGCCAGTAGTACCTGTAATCCCAGTTCCGCACGCCGCCCAGATGTTCGGGCAGGCTCGTCGTCGCCGCCGCCGAGAGTCCCCCGCTCGGGCCGTATGTCAGCGCCTTGATCGTCAGCGCACTTCGGCGAACATCCTCGCGTGCGAGTTCCGGCAGCGACAGCCCGCGGGCCCAATCACCGAAGAGACGCTCGGTTTCTTCACGGCGCCTGGTTTCGGGCACAACGCTCGCGCGGAGGTTTCCCGTGCCGCAGCGGAGTTCGAGCACAATCGGTTCGCCGGGACGAATCTCCACTACCGCCGAGGCCGTCTGATGCTGACCTACCTCGACAATCGTCCATTCGACTCCGGGCGCGCGCAGAACGATCGGATCGTGCGTGTCCTCGACTTCTATCCCGTCTTCACGGAGGCACATAGTCGTCCGGACGCGACCAAAATCCAATCGTGGTGCAAATTCGATGCGGACCCATGCGGGTTGCTCGGTGTCGCCGGTGTGTTCGATTACGCGTAATAGATCAGACCGTCCCGCGCGCCGTCACCAGCCCGCCCGAGCTTCGCTCCAGGACCGACTTCGCCTCGCGTTTCACCCGGCGCACCGGCAGCCGGTTGCTCAGAACGATCATGCCGGATCTGCGGAACATCACGGGGGCGCCTCTCGATCCTTCCTCGGCACGCCGCTCCGGTATAACCCCGGGCGCCGACCATCGCCGGCCATCATCGGCCGACTCGACCACATGATAGGACGTTCCCCGCATCGTGTGTTAGGGTTTTGATCGCCGGCGGACGGTCTTCTCGCGGGAACTCCCTTCCATCAGACGCCGATCATGAATACAGTTCAGTAGGCTAGCCCGCCCTAGAAAGAACCTGTTACTTGATCCGGAGTGAGCGATGAACATGCGCCAGACAATCATGGAGCGTTACCCGGCCGTGTTCCGTACGATCGCGCTATTAGCGCTCGCTCCGGCTCTATCGGTGGTGGTTCTGATCTCCCACGCGGACGCCGCAGCTCCCATACTCAACAGCGGGCACTACGACCGCGGCATCCTCCCCGCTCAATCGGCCAAGATGTCCGCGATGAAGGATCTCGCACCGCCGAGTACTGCATTTAACAGCCTGTCGTGGCTGTCGGGTGGCCCGGAAACACCCACCGACCTGCGCGGAACAGTCGTAGTTCTCCAGTTCTGGAAACTCGGCGACCCCAGCGCTCAATCGTGGCATCAGCGCATCGCCGCGAGTCAGCAGCGTTTCGGCGCCGACGACCTCAAAGTCATCTCGGTTCACCCGCCCGCCGATCGCAGCGCTGTTGAAAACTTTCTTTCACGCCAGCGGTTCGGCGTCACGACCGCGCTCGACACCAACGGCGACCTGACAAAAATGTTCAACGCCGATGATCGCGCGATCAACATCCTTATCGATCGCCAGGGCGCGGTGCGATACTGGGGGCTGAACGGCCGGGGCATAGACGTGGCGATCGAGCACCTCATCTCCGAGCCGTTCGATTTCGATGCGCCGGCTCCGGCAGAGTTCGACCCGAACTCTCCCGTCGGCCCGGCGGCTGATGAATCCGACGAACCCGCGCCCGCAGCCCTCCCCGCCGACGCCGACGGATACCCGCCCCATTCAAACGTCGTCACCACGGCGCGCGACATCCGCGGCCGACAGTCCCCGCCGGTCTACGCCCAGACGTGGCTGACCGACAAGCCGAACCTTCTCGGGAAAGTAGTAGTCGTTGACTTCTGGGCGACCTGGTGCGGGCTTTGCATCGCGGCGATCCCGCACACAAACGCGCTAGCGGACAAGTTCCGCGATTCGGTCGTGATCGTCGGACTGTCAAACGAAGGCGCGGGCGACATCCGCCAGTTCATGCGTCAGCGTGAGATGCGCTACTCGATCGCCACGGACCCGATGGGCCGGATGCAGGCCGCCGTCGGCGTGCGCGGGATCCCGCACATGATGGTCGTAAGCCCGGACGGGATCGTCCGCTTTCAGGGCCATCCCAACCAACTCACGGAAGCCCTTCTAGGCCAGATCGTCGAGGCGAGCGCCCGGCAACGCGGGTGAACCGGAATACCCTCTCCCGGGCGATACCGCCGACGATTCACTATCATCCCGTCGAGAGACCGTGCGTTGACGCTCTGCGGTTAGCGCCGCGACGCACGGGCGACGGAGTTCTGGCCATGACACCCGATTCGATCCTGCTCGACGCCGAGGACCGCATGGATAAAGCGGTCGAACACCTCAAAGGCGAGATGCGCGGCGTGCGCACCGGCCGCGCCTCCACCGCACTCGTCGAATACATCAAAGCCGACTACTACGGCTCGCCCACCGAACTCAAGGCCATCGCCTCGATCAGCGTCCCCGAGCCGACGCAGATCCTCATCAAGCCATTCGACGCCGGCGCCCTCGGAGAGATCCGCAAGGCGATCGAGACCTCGGACCTCGGCCTGAACCCGCAGGTCGACGGCAAGCAGATCCGCGTCAACATCCCCGCGCTCTCCACCGACCGTCGCAAGCAACTCGTCGCGCACGTCAAGAAATCAGCGGAAGACACGAAGGTCTCCATCCGCAACGCACGCCGTGAGGCGAACAAGCACGCCGACGCCCTCCTCAAAGACGCCGGCGCCAACTATCCCGAGGACGAGATCGAAACGCTCAAGGAAGAGATCCAGGATCTCCTGAAAAAGCACGAGGCGGAAGTGGACGAACTCGTCACCGCCAAGAGCGCCGAGGTCATGGCGGTCTGACCGCCCGGGCCCGCCCCGTCGCCCCGCACAATTCCTTCCGAGTCATGAATACGGCGGCCCGCACCCGCAGCGATCGCCCGGCGATCGGCGGAAGTGGACAGCCGCGCGCGCGCGGGCTAATGTAGTCGCGGCTACATACACGCCGCGCTATCGCGGCCCACTCACGGAGACAGGTATGACTCGTTCACGCTCCTTCGCCCCGAGCCTGCTGATCCTCGGGATTATCTTTTCGGCGATAGCGGCCCCCGCGCTCTCGGCGCCGCTCAAGGTTGTCTGCACGACCGGCATGATCACAGACGCGGCCCGTCGCATCGCGGGCGATCGCGCCGTGGTCGTCGGCCTGATGGGCGCCGGCGTAGATCCGCACCTCTACAAGCCGACCCGCCCCGACATCGCCCGCCTGACCTCAGCCGACATCGTCTTCTACAACGGGCTGCTGCTCGAGGGGAAGATGACCGACGCGTTGATCCGCGTCGCGGTCGCCGGCCGCAAGGTCTACGCGGTGACCGAACTCGTCGATGAGGCGGACCTGCTCGAACCCGCCGAGTTCGCCGGCCTCTTTGACCCGCACCTCTGGATGGACCCCGTCGCGTGGGCCGGCGTCATCACGGTAATACGCGACAAACTTTCTGATATCGACCCGCAAAACGCAACGGTCTACGCCGCCAACGCCGCGGCGTACGAACACGAACTCGCCGATATCGCCGAATACTCTCGCAAAGTGCTCGCAACCGTGCCAGCGAACCACCGAACGCTCGTCACCGCCCACGACGCGTTCAACTACTTCGGCCGACGCTTCGGCTTCGAGGTCGTCGGCATCCAGGGGCTGAGCACCGAATCCGAAGCCGGTGTCATGGACATCGAAAGAATCGTGTCGATGCTGGTCG